>JAICPS010000011.1 GCA_025929715.1 Anaerolineae bacterium
ACTGGGGTTCGCTTTCCACAAATACCAGCGCCCCATCCTCCCAATGTAACTCACCCAGGCGTCGGGTTAGGGCGGTGGTTCCGGCGGCGTCGTATAACGTCACCAGCAGATCGTAGTGCGGCGACTGAGGCAGAACCGGCGGCAGAGGCAGGGCCAGCCGGTCGGGGAGCCAGCTCCCTGCGCGCCAGCCGCCGCTGGGCAAATAGCCATAGCCAGGCTGGACGTCACACTGCGCGATGCGCGCGCCGTCCGCGCCGGTGAGGCGCAGGGATACTGTGTAATTGGGACCAAGCGGCTGCTGAGTGAACCAGGAGAGATGCAGCTGCAAGTTGCCCGGGGACGGATCGCCTGCTGCGCAATCAAAGAGGCCTTCGGCTGCCAGCCCGGCAGCCGCATCAGTCGTGGTCGGCGTCTCCGGCAGCACGACCTCATCAAGACGCACGTCTAAAGCACGCTGCACAGCCGCGGGCTCGACACGGTCCAGAATGCGCACCGGGCGTAGGAATAAAGCGCCGCGCCTCTGTCCCGACGGTGTTATCGGCTGGCCCAACTCGCGCTGCAGGCGCAGCAAGTAAAGCCCGGGCGGCGCGTTGGCAGGCACAGTCAGCTCAAAAACGCTCTCACCACCGAGGACTGGTGGCTGTACGGTCACTAGCGGCGTCGCTTGGTTGTAGCGATGCACGGCGGGCGTGAGTAGGTCGAATGATTCTGTCGCAGCAGGGCGGGCGGCAACCCAGTCCAACTGCACACGCAGTGTCTCACCCGGCGCGACAGCCTCCGCGCTGTACTCGTAGCCCGCCAGCCGCGCACCATCACCGAATGCAATGCCGGCAGGCGCGTGGTGCAGATAGCCCATCTGCGCAAAGTCCCAGGATAGGGTGCTCGGCTCGTAAGTTCGTTGGGGCCACAGGCGCAGAATGAGGAGTAGGAGCAAGAGGGCAGCGACGGCGACGATCAGCCCCCTTAGAGACCTTTCATTGCGAAGACGTCCCATATATGGGACCCGTTTAGGGTGACGCTTAGTGTCAACTTGAGTGAAACGAAGGATCTGCACCGCCACCCAGGCAACCACCCCCAACACCGCCGCCAGGGAAACCAGCTCGGCCGCCAGGCGGATGGGCGTGCGACGCAGGGCCAGCTCCACAGTGTGCGCGCCGGCCGGTACCTGGACTGCGATGAGGCCCGAGCCGGGCGTTGCAGATGCAGAGGCCACTTCGCCGTCGATGCGCGCCTGCCAGCCGGGCCAGAAAAGGGTCGGAAACTCGAGAAGGGCGCCCTCTCCAGAAGTCACCGCCACCCGCCAGGTCTGTTTCGTGGCGTGGCGTGCGCTTAGCTGCGCGCTGGCCTCCCCGGATAGCGCCTGCGTCAAGTCACGCTCCCCGCGATTTAGCCACGGACTGGTATAAGGACGCGGCTGGACCGTGTCCGGCAAATATTCGGCGCTGACGGTGGTTCCAATGTTGCCCGTGAACCACTCATACTCCGCCAGCCGCAAAGGCGTGACGTCGGCGTCGCTCAGGGCAAGGTGATCGACCTGTAGGGAGGGCAGCATCGCCAGCGATAGAACGGTTACGGTGGCGACAAGCCACAGCCGCCGGCCCGGCAGCAACGCCAGCGCGCCCGTTGCAAGCGCTCCGGCTAGCGCCTGCACGGACAGAAAGCGCCAGGGAAACTGGACGTAGGGCAGCAGCGGTAGGTTGTCCCACAGGGGGCGCGAGAGAGGCGTGATCATCAACGTTGCAATCGCCAGCGTGGCGACGATAAAGGCGGTCGGGATCCAGTCAGGTTCCGAGCGCCGATAGGCGCGCCACAGCAGGGCCAGCAACCCGGCGACGATCAGCAGCGCCTGCACCAGGCCCATACGGAATGCGCCCTGGCCTGCCACGTCATAGTTAAAGAAGAACGTCGTTTGCAGCAGGTCGGTTCCGCGAAAGTGATTACCGTAGAAGAAGTAGCCTGCGGTCACCGGCTCTGGCTGCACCAGCGACGTTTCGGTCAGGGCCGGGATCCAGAACCAGGCGGAAAGCAAGAGTCCCAGGGCCAGGGCGACGGCAGCGCGCAGGAGACTACGTAGCGGTCGCCGCAGCGCGCTGTTCCTTCGCCGCAAAGCCGCGAAAAGGATGTAGAGCAGCAAAAACGGGCTGAAGATGAGGGCCGAAATATTGTGGCTGAGCACCAGTGCGGCGTAAGCGAGCGCGAGGAAGGCAATCCGCACACTATCCCGGAAATTGGCCGTCGGAACGGCTGGGCCTTTCCGGGAAAATTCATCGGCGGCCAATAAGACGACAGGATATAGGGCCATCGCCCAGAACTCGGCCAGCGAGTCGCCGCGCACGTAGACGTTGGCCATGTGAAAAGGGGCCAGCGTGTAGGCCGCCGAGGCCAGCAGCGCGCCCCAATCGCTGTGCAGCCAGCGCCGCGCGAGCTGAAAAATGGCCCAGGCAGCCAACAAGTAGGCGGCGAGCTGCGCCAGTTGGATGGCCGTGGTGTATGCAGCGCCCAGAAAGCGGAAAAAGGCGGCGACGTAGATCGAAAGGGGGGCATAGTAGTTGAAAAAGGGGTAGCCATAGCCATAGGCGGCGTCGGGCATCCAGCGCACGGGGAAGTGGCCATCGGCAAGCGCGCTGACCAGCTGATGAACGCGCTGTAAGAGGAAAGGACTATCACCGCCACCGCGTGTGTTGAGCAGCGCGCCGGGTTCCAGCAGCGGCAGGGCGGCAATGAGGGCGATTAGTAAGGAGGCTGAAAGGAGCCAGGTGCGACGGTTAAGCTGAATTGGAAGCCGTCGCGCGATTGTATTCATAACGACACTTTCCCGGAAACTCCAGCGTCGGAGAAAGCCAGTTTCCGGAAAAGTTGATCACGCGCGCTGGCGCAGGAAGAAGAAGATGAAGCCACCCAGCAATACCACGGCCACAATGAGGGCCGCGAGTCCGCTCATGCCAAGGATAGATGACCCGTCTCCGGCGGCTTCGCCGTCGTCCACGGTGACCACACCTTCAGGATCGGGCGTCGTCGTATCCGCGCCGGGCACGTCACTATTGCTTACTTCCTCTGCCGGTCGCGGACGGCTGCCAAACTTCACCTCCAGCGTCTGCCCTTCGTCCAGGGTCACTTCCGCGCTGGCGCCGGTGGTCATTTGCAGGGTGTTGGGCACCGACTGCGCCACCTGGTAAGCGCCGGGCTCGAGATCCTCGAAGCAGACCGGTTTTGGGCCGGTGGAAATGCCGGTGCCGACGACCAAGTCGTCCTGGGCGACGGTGAAGCTGACGCCGGCCATAGCGCCTTCGTCGGCTTCGTGCTGCCCGTTGCTGTTGGCATCGACAAAGGCGTTGACGCAGATGGCGGCGCCTGGATCGGGCGTGTCTGTGGGGGCCGCCGTCGGCGCGGCAGTATTTGTGGGGGCCACCTCGGCTGTTTCTGTGGGCGTGGGCGGCACAAGGGTATTGGTAGCAGCGGGCGCGGGCGGTGCGGTCGGCTGCGGCGGCGAAGTTGGTTGGGGTGGAGGTGTGTTGGTCGGCGGTGGGCCTACAACGGAGAGCTGCCCCTGGTCAAACCAAACGTCGAGATGGGCGCGGCAATTATTAGCGCCACGGAGGTCGGCGGCGATGAAAACCGTGATCTGGTTGGTGGCGGCCGTGGCTTCAACCGAGAACTGCTGCCAGTTGGCCTGGTCTCCACCGTCGTGCGGTGAGCCGGCTGCGCCCCAGACGACGTCGACGTCGCTCCACAGCCCGCTACCGTTGGGATCGATACCGGCGCGCACGCCGAGATTCACGGCTGTGTCAGAAGGCACGGGAAACTGTTCGTTCGAAGCACGCCCGATGGACCAGAACGAAAAGCGGTAATTGGTTCCGGGCTGGACCTCGACAGTCTGATAGATGCCCGCATGCCAAGTATCGAACTGGTTGCCGACGTGCTGGGAGACAAAGCCATCGCGCACCAGCGCGCCGTTAACCTCGCGGGACCACTGCGGCAGGAAGGCGTAGGGGCCGGAACAAGCGCCGGGATCTGCAGATTCCTGGTGCCAGCGCCCCCAGCTAGATGCCGCTCCGCTGGCGTCATAGGGATCTTCAAGGCTTGGATTGGAAAGGAGGTTGCTTTGGCGATGAGGGACGGCCGAAGCTGGACGTGGAGCAAGGCTCAACGCCACACCGGCCAACAGAATCAAAAGAAGTAATCGCGTCTTTGCCATGCTATATGGTGGAGCGCCGGCCGCTGAGAATGATGATCAGTACACCCACAAAAAGGAGAACGGCGACAACAACGGCGGCAATGACGACCCAGCGCGTAATGCCTCCCTCTTTCTGGGCGCTGTTTTCCTCGGCGGCAGAACCGCCCTGCCCGGGAATTTCCATCGCGGCGCTCGCGCCGTCTTCAGAGGCGGCAGTCCGTTCCCCTTCGCCTGCGGACGCCTCGGCCACGGCAACGCTTTCGCCGGTATAACTGCCGAACTCAAAGTCCTGTTGCGAACCGGCGCTCACAGAAATGGCCCATTCACCGTCGGTGGTGAGCGTCTCATTGGGTTGGCTAGAACGGGTGATACGATAGTTACCGTTGCCCAGGGCGATGCAATAAGGCTCGTTATTGCCGTCGGTGACGTAGTTGACCAGCACCTGCTCGCCGTCGTAGATAGAGAAGGCCACCGAGCTCTTCAGCGATTCGCCGGCGTCGCGCTGTCCATTCTGGTTGTCGTCGTCGTAGGCCACGAGACAGACCTCGCCCGTCTCCGGCTCCGGGGTGGGCGTTGGCGTAGGCGGTTCAGGCGAACTCTGCGCTTCGGCCTCCTCTGCTTCGGCAACAGCGGCTTCCTCTATAACTTCGGGGGTGGCAGTCGCCGGTGGATCGGCGTGGCCGACGATGAGCAGTTCGCCGGGCTGCACGAAATCACCCTCGCCGGCGCCATTTAGCTCGTAAATCTCGTCAATAGTCAGCCCGTGCCGTGCAGCGATGGCCCAGAAAGAATCGCCTGGCTGCACCTCCGCATAGATGACGCCTTCGGCATTAGGCGTGGAGGTGGGACCTACGCCCGGCGCCTGGGCCACGGCTGTGGGCGCGGTTCCATTGCCGGTCGTTCCCGAATCGCCCGTGTCGCCTGTATCGCCTCCGTCGTCTGTCGTGTCCGTGGCACCCGTCGTCGCCGTCGGCGGGGGAGGCGCGGAGCCCTGACCGGTAATCACCAGTGAAGCGTCATCCCAATAAATGTCATTGTGCTTGCGCGCTTCGTCCGGGGAGGAGATGGTGAAGACCGTCACGGTGGTTCCCTGCGCCTGAGCTTCGACCGAAAACTGCTGGTAGACATCGTAGGGCTGCTTGTAATCGGACCACACGATGGCGCCGTTGTAGGGGTTGGTGCCGCCGGTTGGATCGATGCCAATGCGCATGTTCACGGTGGTGGGGAAGTCGGAAAAGTCGCCGTCGCTGACGCTGGACCAGGCCTGGCCCCAGATGGAGAATTGGACCTGGGCATTGGCCGGAACCTCGACGACCTGTAAAAGCCCTGCGGTGTGCGTGCTATGAAAAGTGAAGTATTGGGCGGCGAAGTTACCGGAATGCAGGCGATTGGCAAAGGGCTGCGTGGCCGGCTTGTATTCCGGCATGCGGTTCTTCCACTCGGGATCGGTATCGGTCTGGCTGATCCACCAGGGAATCCAGCCGGTGGGCGTCTGCGCGGTGTTGCAGGGCAGATTTTGGCCGTCCGACGTGCGACAGTCCGCACGTTGCGTGGCGTAGAGCGCCACCCAGGCATAATCGTCGGGGTCGAAGGTATAGAACCCTGACTCAAAGCCCGAATTTTGCAGCAGGTTATTGCCTTGGGCCTGGACCGAATGGCCGGCGGCAACTGTGATCAGACCAAAAACAGTAATCAACAGTACGGCAAGGATTGGGTTGCGAACGGTGCGCATATCCTTAATTCTCCTCGTGGGCTCACGGCTCCCGCGACAGAAGCCAGGAATCTCCGATTGGTTCGCCCTGCGGCGTGCGGGCGGGAAGGCGAACCGTGGTTACAACATCATAAAGGCCCACTACTATTTGATGGTGCGTAAGGTCAAAAGGCTCTTGCAGCTCAATGGTGTGTTGCTGGCGAACAACCTGTCCCGCACGCCATGAAGCTAACGGCCAGTAACCCTGAGCCAGGGGGGCGTCGGATTGGCCGATCAGGCGGCCGCTGCCGATGACGTGGACAAAAACCGCCAGCGCGTTCTGGACCAAGTTTTCCTGGACGGCCGACCAATACAGCTCAACCTCCAGGCGAGTCGCGTTCTGGCCGTCTGCTTCAACCACCTGAGCCGAAGCGTCGTGCAGCGCAATACCCTCGCCAAAAATGATCGTCGCCGCAGGAGGCCGGTAAGCGTCGGCGCTGTATCGCACATACAGAGGATAAGGCGCCGGCTCAAGGTCACCGCGCGCCAGACTGCCTTCGTCAATCGAAATGAGGACAGGTGAGTCCAGCGATGCCGGCACGAAGTCCAGACCCTCATGAGGCCACGCATAGATCGCTGCCGGTAGCTCGGGGCGGCGGTCGAGTTCAGTCTGGGGAGCAAACCAGGTAACCGCGGTCGTCTCGGGCAGCAAAAAGGATAACGAAGGCCATCCTTCCCAGAACCGACGGTCCACGAATACGTCGACGCCGGGCGGCTCCACGTTAATCTGCTGCGCCAGCTCTCGAGCCGCCGCCTCAAATAGATAGGCAGTGTCGGGCTGGCGCATATAGTCAACGTAGTCGGCGATTGTTACTATTAAGGTTCCTAAAACCAGCAAGAGCACGAGGCCCCTACGCAAAGCATCCGCAAGTTTAGGCCATTCCCATAATTTGGACAAGCCCAGGGCCGGCATGAAGAGCACGACAGGCAGCACGCCGGAAGCGCGCAGGAAATGGGGCGCGTCTTCGGCGAGAATCGTCGGTCCCAACATGACCGCCATCCACAATAGCACGGCGGCCGCGGGCGGATTGCGCCAATGGCGAAGGCACCAGATGAGCCCGATCAGGAAAGGCACAGCCATCAGCAAATCGAAGACGGGCCGGCCAGCGGGATTGTGGCGCAGGATGTCGTCGCCTCTCCAGAGAAACATGCCCAGCGCTCGTCCAGTCTGGCGAAGGAAGGTCAATGGCAGATTTGGGCCGCCGACGGCTGGATTGAAAATTGACACCTGGCCTACCCGCCCCAGGATAAGGTCCGGCGCCTGCCATGCCGCAAGGATGAGTGGCGTCGTAGTGAGCAGCGCCCCCAGCAGAAACCAGAACGTGCCAGGCCAGAGTCGGGAAAGAAGCGCGCGGCGGTCGCTAAGCCCACCGAGCTGCATGCCGCGTTGCTTAAGGAGAAGATAAGAAATAAGCAAAAGTAAAAGTACGGGCGTGAAGCGGACGGCAAGATAGGTGTAGAAGGCGGCGCCGTAGGCAACGCCAGCTGCTGCCCACAACCAGGCGCGCTGGCGGCGGTAGGCCAGCGTACCTAGCCAGAAGGCCAGCGCCAGAAACGGCGCCAGCAGGACGGCACGCAATCCGATGCGACTCAGGTGCACAGGCCACAGGGTCACAGCCCACAACCAGGTCGCAAAAAGCGCCACACGCTGCCCGAACCAGCTCTTCCCGAGCAAATAGACGACGAAGGCCGTCAGCGTCCCGGCGACGGCCGCTGCGAGGCGAACGGCGAAGACGGTGCGACCCACCAAGCCGATTGATAACGCGGTCAGATAGATGTAAGATGGTTCGCGCCCGTTGTTTGCCGCGAAATAGACGGCATGATTGCCGCGCAAAACGCCGAGCGCATCGAGTCCATTTTGGGCTTCGTCGCGATAGAAGCCCGGCGGCGCCTCACCCAACTGCCAGAAGCGCAGCACTGCCGCTACCAATAGCGCTAAAAGCAACAAAGCCCATCCACGACGGGATGGGCTGGAAAGCCAACGACTCAACTCATGACCTTGCCTGCGCAGAGTTGTCAAAACAGGGCAAGTATAGCAAAATAGGCATCTGCGTCAACATTCACAAATGGCGAGTGGCATGGGTCAGACCAACCTATTTTCGACCGTCTGGCCCATGCCACTCGCTACGTAATTATGCGAATACTGATGGTGTCGAAGGCGTGCCTGGTGGGCGCCTATCAGACCAAGCTAGAGGAGATTGCCAGCTTTGACGACGTCGCCCTGGCAGTGATCGTGCCTCCAGTGTGGGAGGATCCGGCCGGCGACATCCATCTTGAACGAAGTCACACAAACGGCTACCAGCTGTTCGTCGATCCATTGCGTTTTAACGGCCAGTTTCATCTCCACTACTATCCACTTCTTGGAAAACGACTCCGCGATTTTCAACCGCACATTTTGCATATGGACGAGGAACCGTACAACCTGGCAACGTGGTTGGGCGTGCGCGAAGCGAGAGCAGGAGGTATCAAGAGCCTCTTTTTCTCCTGGCAGAATATCGCGCGGCGCTACCCTTTCCCCTTTAATCTGATCGAACGCCACGTGCTGCGCTCGGTTGATTACGCGCTGATGGGTAATGCAGCCGCGGCGCAAGTCTGGCGCGCAAAAGGCTACAATGGCGCCTTAAGAGTCATCCCCCAATTTGGCGTCAACCCTGATATGTTCCGCCCGCCTGTCGAACGCGACCACGGGCGCGGTTTCGTGTTTGGCTCGGCGGGACGGCGACTGGTTGCAGATAAGGGCATCGACCTCTTGCTGCACGCGGCGGCGCAGTTGGCGGGCGTCTGGCGGATTCAAATTGCCGGCGACGGCCCGGAGCGACGCTCGCTTGAACGGCTGGCGCAGGAGTTGGGCATCGCCGATCGCGTGCAGTTTGACGGCGTAATCCCTTCAGGCCAGATGCCCGGCTACTTGCAGCAACTGGACCTTCTTGTCTTGCCCTCGCGCACACTTCCCAACTGGAAAGAACAGTTCGGGCGTGTTTTAATTGAAGCGATGGCCTGTGGGGTCGCCGTCATCGGCTCTGATAGTGGTGAAATTCCTAACGTCATCGGCGACGCCGGACTCATTTTTCCCGAGGGAGATGTGGAAACGCTGCGAGCCCATTTGCGGACGATTATGCGGACCGAGGGCTTGCGCGATGCGCTGGGAGCCGCGGGTAGGAAGCGCGTCATGGCCCGTTACACGCAGGCTCACATCGCGGCGCAGACGGTAGACGTGTATCGGGAGATGGTCGCGAGCCCCAGCAACAGGGTGCGATAGAAATGGGGCGTAGACCACGGGCCCTGCGCCTTATCGGAATCGCGTTGATAGTAGCCGCGCTGTTCCTAGGGTTTTACACGACCGTGGCAATTGTCGCCCTGCAGAGCGGCAGAACGTTGCGCACTGAACAACTGAGGCAAGAACGAGCCGCCGAACTGGCCAATCAGCTATCCCGTGCAATAGAAGATATCGACAACGGCAACTTCTCGCTGGCTGAGCGCCGGCTGGAGTGGATTCTGGAGCAAGATTCTGACTATCCCGAGGCGCGCACGCTTTTGGAAAGTACCGAGGCCGCGCTGATCGAAACGAACAATCCACCGACGCGCGTGAGCGGCGAGGCGACGGCGACGCCGGATGCGACGGCAACGGCAGTAGGCGCGTCGAACCATGGCGAAGATGAGGATGCGGCGGGAGAATTGCGGGGCGTGGAACGACTGGTGGAGCAGGAAGCGTGGGAAGAGGCGATTACGGCGCTCATATCATTGCAGCACGACTACCCCAATTTTGAACGCCAGCGGACGGACGAGCTGCTTTACGAGGCCTACGTCGCTCAGGGAGTGGATCTACTTTACGGCGACCAGGTGGAGTTAGGGCTCTATTATCTTGATCAGGCGCAGCGGCTAGGCGATTTGCCGCAAGACGTCCGCGACCAGCAACAGTGGGCCGAGCTTTATCTGGCAGGAATGGGCTATTTCGGTGTGAGCTGGGACGTGAGCCTGTTTTACTTCCGCGATCTTTGCCTGGCAGCGCCCTTCTTCCATGATTCATGCCAGAAACTTTACGAGGCGCTGGTTGCCTACGGCGATCAATACGCCGTGCAGCAGGATTGGTGTCCGGCCGAATCGCTCTACAACGAAGCTTACCGGCTGGACGATCCCGATAGCCTGCTGCAAAAGCTGAGGCGCGCGCGGGAGGGATGCGATGCAGCCACGCCGACGCCTGCGGCGCCAGTTACGGATACGGCGCCGGTCACGCGCACGATGCCATTTGGCGGTCCGCTGGCGCCGTGGGGCGCGCCGTAAGGGGGCGGCTCGCTATAGCCGGGCGGCCCGGTTTGACCAGGCTAGAACCTTGAACGGCCGTGAGTGTGTCGCTGCTACCATTGCGCGCCCTCCCGCCGCGCCGTTATAATCAGCTTAATGCCCGAACTTGGTGAACCAATCAGCGAGCGAGAGCTCGACGTCTTAAATTGCCTGGCCGAAGGAGCGTCCAACCGGGAGATCGCCGACCGGCTTTCAATCAGCCATCACACGGTCAAAGTCCACGTTCGTAACATCTTTACGAAGCTGGGCGTATCGTCGCGCACAGAAGCGACGACCGTGGCGCTGCAAAAAGGGGTTCTGGCGATCCCTGGCATAGACGCAGAGCCAATTCAGGAAGAAGAGGTGGCGTTAGAGCCGATGGCAATGATGCCCGTGGCGGCGCCCATGGCGAACAGTGTTGCGCACGCCGAACCTGTGCAACCAACGGCTCCCTCTTCTAACGGCGGCGCGCAGAGTCGCCCTGCCAACCGGCGCCTGCTCTTGATGGTGGGATTTGTTTCGCTGCTCGCGCTTGTGCTTGCGAGCCTGGCGGCGCGGAATCTGCTCGGCGGCGACCAGACACCGCCTGACTCGCCGCCAACAGAACCGTCGGACGCAGCACCTGCGTCCGAGCTGTTCCAGGAAACGTCAATCGGCGATAGCTGGGTGGCCAGCCGGGCCATGCCGCAGGCTCGCTCGCGCATGACGATGGCGACGGTGGGTCTCAGCGTCTATGCCATTGGAGGTGAGAACGCCGCGGGCGTGGACAACACCGTGCTGATCTACGATACGCAACAGCGGCAGTGGCGGGAAGGCGCGCCCAAATTGACCGCCGTAGCCAACGCGGCCTCGGACGTTCTGGCGGGCGAGATTTACGTGGCGGGTGGCTATGACGATAATGGCCGAGCCACCACCGCCGTGGAAGCCTATAGCCCTCTGAACAATGCCTGGCGTCCCGTGACGGCGCTGCCGCGTCCCACTTCCGGGGCTGTGGCTATTGCCAGCGACGGCCTGCTCTACCTGTTCGGGGGCGAAGACGGCGAGGAGATTCTAGCCGACGCTTACGTTTATGACCCGGGCACGCAGCAGTGGCAGGCATTGCCACCGATGAACGAAGCGCGCACACTGGCCGTCGGCGGGGCTCTGGGCGGCAAGCTATACGTTCTGGGCGGCAGTAACGGCAGCCAGGCGCTGGCTTCCTGCGAGCTATTCGATCCGCTTGCAGCGGAATGGTCCGACTGTCCCTCTCTAATTCATCCGCGCGTGGCAGCCGGCGCGGCGGTCTTTCTGAATAAAATTTACGTGCTGGGAGGAGTATTGAGCGGAGCGTCGGATTCGGGCGAAGTTTATGACGCCGCCGAGGAAAGCTGGTCTGAATTTAATATTCCCATGCTGGCGGAGGACGCGGACTGGCCGCATCTGGGTGTTTCCAGTGTAGAATCACATATTTACGCGCTGGGGGGCGAGCGTATGGGGCAGCTCAGCGACGAGATGTACGTCTACCGTCCGCTGGTTTTCGAGTATTTTATTCCTGCTGCCTCGGCTGGTGGTGGTGAGTGAACGGCTCCTCGTAACTCTCCGCGTAGAACCAGGTGACGATCTTGGCTTCCCACCAGGGGGTGAGCGCCTGAATGAGGGCCAGACCGGGCTCGGAGACGATCGCCACCTGGTAGGCTTCTCGTGATTCGAAATAGAGTTCGTACATCAGGTGAAAACGAGATTCACCGCCCGGCATGCCGCCAATGCGACTGACTTCACTCTTCCGGAGCGCAGGGAGTTGTTCTGCGAGCGGCAAGTGGGTGCGGGAGAAGAATTCCTCCAGCGCGTGCTCGTCGTCAACGCGGCGGTAGATGGTTACAAGTTTGAACATCGCGCTTTAACTCTCCCAGATGGCGACCAGCTCCTCTTTTAGCGCGCGTCGCCGTTCTTCGTAGTCTGGCTCATGCAATTCACCAGCCTCGTGGGCATCATCCAGAGCGGCGATGGCAATCAATAACGCCTGGCGGCGCTCCTCGGCTGCTTGAGGGGTGGCCTCTGCCTCCGACTCTTGTTCACGGCGCCAGACGTACAGGGCATAGCCACTCACGGCGATTGCCAGCAAGAGGGCGCCGCCGCCGATGAGCAGGGCGTTGGTCGGATCGCGCTGGGGCGTGATTCCGGCAGACGTGCCGTTGATCTGCTGCGGCTCTCCTTGCAGCGAAAAAGTGATGGCCCCGCCTCCGGCGGCCTCGTCCACGGCAATATTGGCCCGGGTGAAGTTTAGAAAGATGCCGGCCTCACCCATAGTTTGTGGCTCTCCTTCCTGCCAGCCGCCGTCAGAGGTGAGGGTCACTCCGGCGTCGGGAAATACCAGATTGGTGGCGCCCACGTCGTAGCGCAGAGGATGGCTGAAGGAGAGACTATCTTCGTAGGGCAGCGTGTAGCGCACCAGCAGGCTCAGTGTTCCCTCACCCGGTCGTAGGGGCACGGTATCGGCCCAGCCGTCCTCTGTCTGAATTACTGTGTCGGCAGGAAAGAACGACTCCGTTCCGCCGAAAGAGCGGTCGAAGGAAGGATCGCGGGCGCCTGGCGGCAGCGCGATATGGACGCTGCCTTGCTCGGGATCGCCCGACTGGCCAACAAAAACGGTGGACGCGCTCTGGGTGAACTGGTACAGCTCGCTAACCTGCACCTGATCATCGATAAATTGCAGAATAATGTGCAACTGACCTATCGACACCATGGAGGGATCGCTGCTGCGCTCGAAGACGGAAACCTCGAGGTTGAGCGCGGGTTCGTCACGCGCTAACTGGCCAACATCGCTGCCGTAGCTGATGCCTTCGTACTCCACTGTTACCACGTAGACGAGATCGGGCGGAACCATGGTCAGGTCAAATTGAAATTGGCCGCCTGCATCCAGCGTCGTGGTCATGGTGAGGGACGGCTCAAAATCGGTCGTGAAGGCGTTAAGAACCGCCGGAACGCCGGCCGACAGGGGTTCGCCCGTCGTTTCGTTGGTCACCGTGCCCGCGATTTCCGCGGCGGGGATGGGCTCGAAGGCAGCCATGGCGTCGACAATCGCCTGCTCTTCTTCGACCTGGCTCTGCGGCGTGCCGAGGCTATAGATAGCGGCGACCAGGTTCCAGCGGTCGGCCTCGCTAATGGGATCGCTGTTGCCGGGGCCAAAGGGCGGCATGCCGCTCTGCGGGATTCCGTTGGTGATGACCGCGAATATGCGGGCGGGATCTGCCTGGCGCAAATAGGTTTCACTGCCCAGTGCCGTCGGAGGCTGCGGTAATTGCGCGGCCATCTCTCCGTCGCCCATACCTGCGGGGCCATGGCAGGAGGCGCAGCGCTCGGCAAAGATCTGCAGGCCGCGTTCGGCGTCGGGAGTGGGCTGGGGAGGCGTGATGGGCTCTTGGGCGTGGAGCGTGGAGGTTAAAAGCGCGAGGAGGGTAACGACTAATGTCGTCACGACAACGTAGAGCGATTTTGTAAATCGCTGGTGGAGAAACGATTTTGTAAATCGTTTTGCGAAGCGGTCAGGCAAAGCGAAAACCGCAGTGGGCGCAGAATTTGTTGCCGGCATCGCGGGGTTTGCCGCATTGCGTGCAGAAACGCCCGTTGCCGTGTTCGCGAGCGCGCGTGTTGTCGCGATTCCAGGCACGTATGGCGGCTATCGCCGCTTCGACGTCGGCCTCGATGCGAGCGGGGGATCCATTGCGCGCGGGTACGGGGGCCAGGTCATCAAGCTGCTTCATAATGGTAGCCGCTTCGTTCAGCAGCCTTGTACGCTGCTGCCGGTGTTCGGCGTCCGGCATTTTTCCGGTCTCGTGTTCAAAATCCAGGGTGCGGATCTGCTCCAGGAGCGCTGCCTTTTGCGCCGCGAGCCCTTCACGCTCGGTCATCGTCTCGCGCTGGGTCGCACGCGCCCGCAGAAAGGGCCGGCCCACGTAGACGGCGACGATGACGAGAAGGGCGATCCCCAATAATATTGAGCCTATGTCCATGAAAGCTTATTCCCGTTCGTAGTAGGCACCTTAATGCCCCCGGCGCTAAAACGCTTGCTACAAAATTACTGCTCAAGTAGCTGTGCAAGCTCGCTGTGCAGAACGTCATCGCTGACGGGCCCGATGACCACGCGGGATATGTTGCCCTCCCTATCGACGAAGAACGTCTCCGGGACGCCGGTTATCTCGTAACTTTCGGAAATTTCCGAGCCCAGATCGGGCGCATTGGGATAGGTGATGCCGTACTCCTGCATATAGGCCAGCGACTTTGGCTCGGCGTCTACGTAGGCTATGCCCAGGAAGACGACGCCCTGGTCGCCATACTCGCGCCAGGCGTTTTCCAGCAGCTCTGCCTCCAGGCGGCATTCGACGCACCACGACGCCCAGAAATTGAGGACGACGACGTTGCCGCGCATGTCTTCTAAGTTGCTCGCGGGTAAATCTTTCCAGCGGTAATCGTCAAAAAATTGCATCTGGAAGTCAGGTGCGGCGGCCCCGGCCTCCGGTCGAGTCGCGCTGGCGTTGAGCAGACCCCAGCCCATAATCGCCAGGAAGAGCAAGATGCCACCCCAGACCAAAATCGGGCCGGAACGAATGTTGAGGCGCTTACTCTCGGCTGCGGCGGGTTCGCCCGTCGCCGCTGGTGTCCTTGGCAATGTTTCGTTCATTATTCGCGGACTTCCTTCTCGATACGAGAGACGTAATCGTCTTCGTCGGCTGCAGGAGGCGGTTGTTGAGCCGACCCCTGTGCGACCATAGCCGTATCATCCTTCTTGGGCTCGTCAGCCGTTGGCGGGGCGCCCTCGCGCAGGCGGCCCAGGTAGCGCCAGAAGAGAAAGGCGGCAAGTACGACGACGAGGATGGGTAATAGCCATATTAGCATGTTAAATCCTTCGAACGGTGGCTGGGCCAGCACCTCTACACCATAACGGTCGACGAAATATTGCTGGATTTCGTGCTCGCTGCGGCCCTGGCTCAGCTGCGCGCGTATTTCGTCGCGCCAGTCCTGGCAAGCCTGCGTAGGACAGGCGTCCAGCGGCGTATTCTCGCATACTGGGCAATAGAGGTCGCGGGCGACGTCGTTCACGTCGTCGTCGGTAACCGGTTCTTGTGCGGTGGCGGGGACCGCAATTAGCAGGAGAGCGCCTGCGCACGCAGCCAGGAGCAAGAAGATGCAGCTGGAGTGTAGCCATTGCACCAGGAGTGGCACGGGTACGACATTTGTCGCACTAGGAGACCGGCGACAGTTATCCGAACGATTTGGAAAATCGTTGTACATGGTGTTATGCCGGTTGCGCGGCGGGGCGTCGGGCGCGTGTTGCTGCGGTTACCTTCTTATCCACGGGATCGGGCCAGGCGGCAATCAGCGTACCGAGGATAAAGATAAAGCCCCCGGCCCACACCCAGTTGATCAGCGGGTTGAGAAAGATGCGGAAGGTGGCCGCGTCGGCGGTGGCGCTCTCCCAGTTGACCATGATCACGTAAAAGTCTTCGCCAACCGTGGAGCGCACACCGGGAATCGTCATCGGTTGTCCCGTGCGTGTGTAAAATTCCGTGCGCGGGGTCACGCGGCCGACGGGGCGGCCGTTGTCGAAGACGGATAGGTCGGCCTCTTTGATAAGCAGGTCGTCGGGGCCGGGAAACTGGCGCACGCCGTTAAAGAACATTTCAAAGTCGCCCAAAGCGGCCGACTCGCCGCTCTGCAGGCGAATCTGCGTTTCCTGCTGGAAGAAATAGCTGCCAATGATGCCAAAAGCCATCACCAGTACGCCGAGATGAATCCAATAACCACCGTAGCGACGGCGGTCGCGGCCGATTAGATTAGAGAAGGCGGCCCAGGGCGATTCACCACGCTTCATGCGCGCGCGGACGCCTTTTGAAAACTCGAGGATTGTCAGGATCAGCGAAAAGGTGACGATCCAGAAACCGAACAACGCGCCCCAGCTATCGACGCCTAACGCAAACAGGGCGACGGAGAGCAACAAGGCGGCGAGCGCGGGCCAGCGCAGCGCCATACCAATGCGCCGGGCGCTGCTGCGGTACCACATGGTGAGCGGAGCTACGCCCATGAGCAGCAGCAGGGCGGCGAACAGCGGGCCGTTCACTTTGTTATAAAAGGGCGGCCCAACCGTGAGTTTCTCTCCTGTAAATAGCTCGGAAATAATGGGATAGTTGGTGCCCCAGAAAGTGGCAAACAAAACGCCCATGAAAACGAAGTTGTTTAGCAGGAAGGCCGCCTCGCGGGACAAAAAGGATTGTAGATGATTAGCCGTTGCGAGCTGGTCGTGGCGGCGCAGCAGCCAGTAGACAGAGAAAACAATCATAATACCCAGGAAACCGAAAAACAGTGGGCCGACGGCCGACTGGGCAAAGGAGTGTACTGAAGAAATGACGCCGCTGCGCACGATGAACGTGCCGTAGACGACGAGCAGATAGGTCAGGACCACCAGCACGATATTCCAGACTTTAAACATGTTGCGCTTTTCCTGGATCATGACCGAGTGCAGAAAAGCGGTGCCGGCCAGCCAGGGCATGAAGGAGGCGTTTTCGACCGGGTCCCAGGCCCAGTAGCCGCCCCAGCCCAGGACGTCGTAGGCCCAGCGGCCGCCGAGGATCAGCCCCAGGCTGAGAAACAGCCAGGCCACCAGCGTCCAGCGTCGCGTGGTGCGGATCCAGCCGTCGTCCAGCCTGCCCTTGATCAGCGCGGCCATGGCAAAGGTGTAGGGAATGGTGAAACCGGTGAAGCCCAAATAGAGCATGGGCGGGTGGATGATCATGCCTGGGTGGCGCAATAGCGGGTTGAGTCCCTGCCCTTCCGGCGGAATAACCGCGGAGGGCGTGAAAGGGTTTTCGACGAAGGCTACCAGTCCCAGAAAGAAGATCTGCGTGATGCTGCCCACGAGAATGGCGTAGGGCATCAACGCGCGCTGATCGTCCCACTTGCGAAGCATGGCGGCGGTAGTGAAGCCAGCCAACAGCAAATTCCAGAAGAGAAGCGAGCCTGCCTGCCCACCCCACAGCGCGGTTACCTTGAGATAGGCGGGCATCTCGGTGCTGGTAACGCGCCAGACGTATTCCACCGAGAAATCGTTGGTCAGCAGCAGGTAGACGATCAGCATGCAGGCGAGCAAGATCAGGGGCAACGTGGAGGCCATGGCATTACGCGCGGACTCCACCCAGCGCGGATCGCCTCTTTTGGCGCCGTAAAGGGAGGCAACGGCGGCATAAATTACAGCCGCGAAGGCGATGAGTATCGCCGCAAATCCGAGGTTGGCTATCATAATTCGGTTCCGTCCGCAGTAAGCACTTTAGTGCTTCCAGAGCGCTAAAGCGTCCACTACGAACTTGCGGGCTGAGCCGCCTCTTCATAACGGGTTGGGCATTTCAAGAAGAGGCCGCCCTGATTGGCGTGAAAGACGCCGCTCTCACCGGAGCGGCCTTCGACCATGGCCTGGGCCTCGTGCTGCAGCAGATCGGGCATAGGCTCATTCATGGCCACGATGTGCAGGCGCTGGCCCGGGTTCTGTAAATCGTCCACGATGTCGAACTCCAGACGCGAGGTCGTGGCGTCGATCTGGGTGAATTGGATGGAATCGCCGATCACCCAGCCAGAAACGCGCAGATCGCGTCCGGCGAGGCGGCTCTGCTCAGCATAAAACTCACCCACAGTCTTGTAAAGTTGTGTGTTGCCGGTCATGGCATTGACGACGAGGAAGATAATCGCAGCGGCGATCAGAACGCCGCCAACGACGAATTTCATGCGATTGCTGCGTGGCTTGAGAAGCTCGCCTTTATCGGTAGTCCAGGTTGTTTCCGCCATCTCTCACTCCTATTGTCTGTCAAGCTCAGCCCAAACCGGCCGCACACATTATCAAATTCAGGCCTTGTAAAATTATATATAAGTTTAGCAGAAAGTCACCACTTTTTCGAGACAGCGGGCAGTCCGACAAGCGCCGCCTAACTGTCTACTAGGGGTTATCGTCGTCGTCGTCAACATCAAGGTCCATTTCTACAGGCGCCGCCAGAATTTCTTGCGCCGCCTGGACGTACTCTTCGGGAACGGAGACAAATCCGGCGCCGAGGGGGCCATAGATCATGCCGTAGGCCTGTCCCACGCTCTCCTGCCAGGCGTGAGCGGGAATGCCTTCTGCCTGCAAGCGGTCGGCAATGATGCGGGCAGGCAGGAGACCGGGCGCCTCGGCGACGACTTCCCAATGTACCGCACGCGGTCTGTTAGATCCTGTTCCTGTTGTGGTTTCGTCGTCGTCGAGTGGCAATGATGAAGTTGCAGCGGTCATAAGTTACCTGTCTTATCGTTAATGATTTCGGCCAATTATATCGAAGTAGGATAGAGGAGGAAAAGGACTCTGACCGCCTCCTCAGGAAGACACTGGAACGGGCAAGATGCCCGCGCTCCGTGAACCGCGAACATCCTGCTGGCGCCACTGCAGGCCAGATGCTGGCGCTCCGGTGTTAATTGCTGGGGTATGTCCCTTATGCTAAAATTCGCAATTAATGACCGAAATGCTGTGCCTGGAGGAAAAGGCTTCCTGGAGGAAATAGCTTGAAGAGGTTTGAATCGTTAAGGACCTGGCTGGTCATCGTTGGGCTGCTGCTGTTTAGTGGCGTGGCTTCTCTGGCCTGGATTGCTCTGAGTGGGCAAGGTGGAATTAGCGCTCCCAGCCTGGGCCTGGATCTGGCCTTGGAACCTATAGAGCCGATCACCATCGAGCTGGAAGATTATTTGCTCGGCGAGGCGTTGGTCGAAGCGCCGGTAATCAGCCAGTTGAATGGCCAGGAAGTACCCTATTTATTGGTGGTAGCTATTATCGTCGCCGTTACCGTGGGTGGTTTACTTGCGATGGGTGTCCCGCTGGCCTTCATTTACGTGCTGCTGGATCGCCAGGCCGGCCAGGTCAAAGAGGATTCTGAGTTTCAAGAGCAACAAGCCGCGCTGCAGAAGAAAGAAACAGAAAGGTTGCGCGCGTTGAACGAGGAGCATCCGCCGACAGAAATGCCGTCTCATGAAATGCCGCGCTGGGCTGTTACCAGCACAGCGCTGATTGTTCTGTTTTTTGCCGTCCTGATTGGCTATGCACTTTCAGACACCTTCTTTCCTGAGGGCGAAGTCCAACTGACCAGCAGTATTTTTGTAAATCCGGCTCTGATCATTTCCAGCGTTCTAGGAATTATCAGCCTGATTGCGCTAGCCGCTGCGCTGGGCCGTCGCACATACGGCGGCGAAGACGAAGAGGTGTCCCGGATTCCGTGGGGAGCGATTTGGGTAGCGATCACCGGTTTCATCTTTTTGGGCATCGGCATGGGGCTGATGTTCGCGATTCGTAGCGCGGGGGGGTAGCGTGATTGCGTAAGCCTCAGGCTTGCGCGGGACTCGCAGGCAGGATGATTCTGCCACGGGGAGTGGAGGTATTTGATGGACGCAATGGATATTTTGGAGCAGCTTGACGACGTTCGCGTACGACTTCTGGAAACGTTATCTGCGCTGCCCGACGAGGCAGTGGAGGAGCCCGGCGCTATCGGCGAATGGTCAGTGGCCGAAGTGCTGTCGCACTTCGTAAACTGGGAAGCGGAGCTGGTGACGGCGTTAAATCGCATTGACCAGGGGCGCAAGCCGGACCGTCTGCTGCAAGCGTTACAGGACCGCGACGCATATAACGCCGCGCGCGGGGATGAAATGAAGGGCCGCGACCTGGACCGCATCTTTGACGACCTGCAGGGGGTGCGGGTGCAGCTGGAAGATTGGCTGAACGAATTCAACAAGTCTGAACTGGAGGAGCCGGGGGGCATTACTGGAGCAAAAGATATGCCGCTCTGGAAGCTGATCGCCGCGGCGAGTTTTGAGCATGAAGCGAGCCACCTTGAAGAGCTTGAAGATTACGCCGAAGGGTGGCTGGAGCGGGCTGACAGCAGAATAGATGTCGACGACATTGAGGTGAATCAGAATGGAAATCGCAGTTGAGGTCGCAGCACTGACCGAGGCCTATCGCGCCGCGCACGAGGGCGCCATCGTCGTCGATCGCAGCGATCTGGGCGTCTTAAAGTTTACGGGTGAGACCCGGCTTGACTTATTGCAGCGCATGTCGACGGGCGACGTTGAATCGCTGGCTCGTGGTGAAGGCGCAGCAACTATTTTGACTACGGAGATCGGGCGAATGATCGACAGGCTGCTACTCTATGCCAGCAGCGACGCCGTCTATGCGCTGACGGGCGAAAACAACGCCGATAACGTGGCGCGTTACCTGATGCGCTTCGTTTTCTTCCAGGATGATTTCCATGTCGAAGACCTCAGCGCCGAGACGGCCATTGTTGGCGTTTATGGAGCCGACGCGGCTGAGCGCCTTCGCCGCCTATTCGGCGACGCCGTCGATCTGAGCCTGCATCACTGGCGCGAGCTTTCCCTGGCGGGCACGACGGTCTATCTGCACCGTACGGATGGAGTTGCCGGGGTCGGCTACTTCGTCATGTGCGATGCTGGCGACGATGCCGAGGCGATTCGGCAGCAGCTTGTGGGCGCCGAATTAACGCCTGCCGGGGAAGACGCTTTTGACTACTTGCGCATCGAAAGTGGGCTGCCGCGCTTTGGCCGCGAAATCACGGGGGATTATATTCCTCTGGAAGCGGGGCTGTGGCGCGACGTCTCTTTTAGCAAAGGCTGCTATATCGGCCAGGAGATTATAGCGCGCATGGAGAGCCGCGGGCGGCTGGCAAAACAACTGGTTCGCTTCGAGGCAAGCGCGCCTGTGGCCCCTGGCGCCGAGGTGCAGGCAGGTGGGCGCGCTGTAGGCACGATCACCTCGGCGGGCGATGGCCCTGCGGGCCCGCTGGCGCTGGGCTACGTGAAGTCGAGGGCTCTTGGCGAACTGGAAGAGACTCAGTTGAGTGTCGATGAGGTTGGGCTAAGGATCTTGGAGACGGTTCGCCGTTAGGCGTGCTGAAGCCTTCCCGCTTACAACCCGGCGACCGCGTTGCCACTGTTTCTCTCTCATGGGGTGGGCCCGGCGCTATCCCCTATCGCTACGAGGTGGGCAAGAGGCAACTGGAGAAAGAATTCGATCTGGAAGTCGTGGAGATGCCGCACACGCTGGCCGATCCCGATTGGGTGGCGCAGAATCCGCAGGCTCGCGCTGCCGATATAATGCAGGCGTTCTCGGATCCGACTTTCAAGGCCATTATTTCCAGCATCGGCGGCGACGACTCTATTCGGCTGCTGCCCTACCTAGATCTGGCGACGATGCGCGGCAACCCCAAGATTTTCCTGGGATTCTCGGATACGACGGTTACGCACTTCGCCTGCTACAAAGCCGGACTGGTCTCGTTCTACGGACCATCGATCATGGCCGGCTTTGGGGAGAACGTCGGCATGTTTCCCTACATGGTAGACTCCGTGCGCCGCACCCTGTTCGCGACAGAAGCACCGGGCGAGATCCGGGCGAGCGAGGAAGGCTGGACGGTGGAGATGCTTGATTGGGAAGATCCGTCAAATCAGTCGCGACGCCGTAAGCTTAACCCGCCGATGACCTGGCGCTACTTGCAGGGCGAGGGAGTGCACCGCGGGCATTTACTGGGCGGCTGTTTGGAAGTGCTGGACTGGTTGCGGGGCACAGCGTTTTGGCCGGAGCCGGAGAAGTGGCAGGGTGCAATCCTCTTCCTGGAAACGTCCGAAGAAGCGCCGCCGCCCGAAGCGCTGGCGAGACATCTGCGCGTGCTGGCAGCCATGGGTATTTTGCCACGACTGGCGGGCATTCTATTCGGGCGGCCCGGCGGCGGCGTGCCGCTGGAGCAGTTCGACGCCTACGACGAGGCGCTGTTCCAAGTGGTGACGCGCGAAGAGGGGCTGACCACGCTGCCGATCGTCGCGCGCATGGATTTCGGGCACACGGATCCGATGTTTGTGTTGCCTTATGGGGTCGAGGCGGAGATTGACTGCGACAACCAGCGCTTTGCGATCTGGGAGGCGGCGGTCGTTTAAGGGGAGCAACATGATCAAGATGATCATGATCATTGCTTTTCCACAAGAGAATACGGCAGATTTATGTCAAGTAAAATCAGATTTAATCTGATTTTAATCCACTGACGAGCCCTGCGCTGGCATTCGTTAAATTAAGCTACTTAAGGTATAATTAGTCGGGTGAAAAACCACTGCTTGAGCACGTGTGCCACCCACCTTTGCGGTGGCATTTTTATTTAGCGAGGTAGGCATTGGATCTGGGAAACGTCAGCAGTATCGATATTAACAGGGAGATGCGCGAGTCTTATCTCGACTATGCGATGAGCGTCATCGTCTCGCGCGCGCTGCCCGATGCGCGGGACGGTTTGAAGCCGGTGCACCGGCGCATTCTTTACGCCATGTATGACATGGGCATCCGGCCCAATTCGCCGCACCGTAAGAGCGCGCGTATCGTAGGCGAGGTGCTGGGCAAGTACCACCCGCATGGGGACTCGGCCGTTTATGACGCCATGGTGCGTATGGCGCAGGAGTTTTCGATGCGCTATCCATTGGTGGACGGCCAGGGCAACTTCGGCAGCGTGGACGGCGATAGTGCGGCAGCCATGCGCTATACAGAAGCCAAACTGGCAGCCATTGCTATGGAGCTGCTGGAGGATCTGGACAAGGATACCGTCGATTTCTCAGAGAACTTTGACGGTAGCCTGGAAGCGCCGGACATATTGCCGGCGCGACTGCCGAACCTCCTCCTCAACGGTTCGTCCGGTATCGCGGTAGGTATGGCGACGAACATCGCCCCGCACAATCTCACGGAGTTGTGCGATGCGATTATCTACCTGGTCGAACACCAGGATAACCAGGAAGACGTCTCTCTGGATGACCTGATGCAGTTCGTGAAGGGTCCCGATTTTCCCACGGGCGGCACTATTGTAGGCGTGGAGGGCATCAAGAGCGCTTATGCCACCGGCAAAGGCCGCGTGGTTATTCGCGCCGTCGCCGAGGTTGAAGAAGTACCGGGGCGTTCGGAGCGCCAGCGCATCAACATTACCGAAATTCCATTTCAGGTTAACAAGGCCAGTCTGATCGAGCGTATCGCGGAGCTGGCCAATAGAGGCGTGCTCGACAATATCGCCGACCTTCGTGATGAGTCAGACCGGCGCGGTATTTCGATCATTGTCGAGCTGAAGCGTGGCTGCCAGCCGATGAAGGTGTTGAACCAGCTTTACAAGCACACGGCGCTGCAGACGACGTTCGGAGTGCAGACGCTGGCGTTGATCGACCGCGAGCCGCGCCTGCTGTCGTTGAAACGGGCGCTGCAGGTATACATCGACCACCGCGTGGCGGTCATCACGCGACGCACGCAGTTTGAGCTGGACAAGGCCCTCAAGCGGCAGCACACATTGGAAGGGCTACTGATCGCCCTGGACCACCTCGACGAAGTGATCCAGACCATCCGCAATGCCGACGACGTCGACGACGCCCGCAGCCAACTGGTCGAGCGTTTTGGCCTTACGGAAGAACAGGCCAACGCGATTCTGGACATGCAGCTGCGACGGCTGGCGGCGCTGGAGCGACAAAAAATTCAGGACGAGTACGGCGAGATTACAATAGAAGTGGCGCGCCTGCGCGGTATTCTGGCCGATAAGAATGAGATCCTGGCGATTATCAAGGAAGATCTCGCCTACTTGAAGGATAAGTACGGCGATAAGCGCCGCACAGGCATCGCAGCACACCTGGACGCGGATCTCGATATGGAAGATTTGATCCAGGATGAGGACGTGTTGGTTTCGATCACCCAGCGCGGATACGTCAAGCGCACGCCGGTGGAAGCCTATCGTAGACAACAGCGCGGCGGGAAAGGGTTGATCGGCATGGGGACGCGTGATGAGGACGAGTTGGAACACCTCTTCGCCGCGGGCACGCTGAATAGCATTCTGTTCTTTTCTGACAGGGGCAAAGTCTACGCAGAAAAGGCGTACCACATACCGGAGTACGACCGCACGGCCAAGGGCACCAGTTTGATGAACATCTTGCCCTTAATGCCGGACGAAAAGATCACGGCAGCGCTGGCGGTCAATGATTTTGACGAGGGCGAGTATCTGACTATGGTCACGCGCAAGGCGCGTACTAAGCGCGTAGAGATTGCGGCGTTCCGCAACGTTCGCCCGTCGGGCCTGATCGCGATTAACCTCGACGACAACGACGAATTGGGATGGGTGAAGCTGACCGAGGGCGAGCAGGACCTTATCCTGGTTACTGAGCAGGGCCGGGCTATCCGTTTCGCGGAGGAAGACGTGCGCTGTGTCGGCCGGACGGCGGCCGGAGTTAACGCCATGAGGCTGGATAGAGACGACTATATTACGGGCGTTGACGTGGTGGAACCAGGTAGTGACTTGCTGCTGATAACCGAATTCGGTTACGGCAAGCGCACGGCGCTAAGCGAGTTCCGTCGCCAGGGCCGCTATGGCAAAGGCGTGCGAGCGATGACGCTGGGCACGCTTACCGGTCGCATCGTGGGCGCGCGCGTGGTCACACTCGACGATGAAGTAACTTGCATCTCGACCAACGGCATTATGCTGCGCACCTCGGTGAGAAACGTGTCGCGGCAAGGTCGCTATTCGCGCGGCGTGTCGGTAATGGACCTGCGCGATGGGGATAGTGTGGCCTCTGTCGCTGTGATTCGCGAGGGACGGCTGTCGCAAGGCAACGGGGATGGCGGTAATGGGGCCGAGATGACGGAGGACGGCGGTCCGCGGTCCGCCGAGCCAGGTACGCTTGGTCTCGCGACGGGCAATGGCCAGTCAGCACTTGGAGCGGAGGACGGCGACAGTCGGGAAAGATGACGGTTGAACAATAAAGCCGGCAATTACTCGCTGCCGGAAGTAAAGCATAGGGCCTTCCAGGTTGGGAGGCCTTTTTTTCTGCCCCCACTCACCCATACCGATTTTCCTATTCCGCCACAACCACAGGTAGGCTATAGTGATCGTTAAGGAGCTTCTCCACGTGGAGCATCTCCTCCGTAGACTATTAGCCACGTGTCGAAAATTGCCAGCTGAGGATAGATCTTGAACCAACTACAAGAAAGGTTAGTCGAGATACAGTCGCCTGCGCAATCCGCCAATGAGCTGGACATTCCCATGTCGCTGGTGGTCGATCTGATTTACCGCCTGCTATTTAGTGAAGGCGATGTCAGCATGGGCCGGTTTACCGAGATCATCAAGATTCACGCTCAGCTTCTCGACGAAATTATGGCCCGGCTGAAGCAGGAACACATGGTGGAAATTAGCAAGGCGGGGGCGCTTGGCCGTTTCAGTTACACCTACCGGCTGACGGAAGAAGGGACAAAGCGGGCGCGGGAATCAATGGAGCGCAGCCAGTACATTGGCGCGGCGCCGGTGTCTCTCGATAAGTACAGCGAAGCCATTCTCTTGCAGACCGACGACACGCGGTTTGTCGGTCCGAAGGAGGTGCAGCGAGCGCTGCGCAGCCTGGTGCTGCCGGATGGATTCCATCGCCGCATCGGGCCGGCGGTCAACGCGGGCAGCTCATTGTTTCTGTACGGCCCACCGGGCAACGGCAAGACGACGATCGCCCAGGCTATTGCCAGCCTGCTGGCGGGAACGGAACCGATCTGGCTGCCGTATGCTATTACTGTGGGCGGCCAGATAGTCCAGATTTTCGATCCGCTTGTGCATATTCCTGCGAATAACGTCTTTGACAATGGCAATGGCCATAGTAACGGCAACGGAAGTAGCTATAGCACCGGTGGGATGGGCAGTGGCGGAGCAAAGATCGACAAGCGTTGGGGGCTCTTTAAGCGCCCGGCCGTGATGGCTGGCGGCGAACTGAAGATGGACGCGCTGGATCTGCGCTATGAACCGGTGGCCAAGTTCTACGAGGCGCCGCTACAGCTAAAGGCCAATGGCGGCATGTTCCTGATCGACGACTTTGGGCGGCAGCAGATGAGCCCGCAAGACCTGCTCAACCGCTGGATCGTACCCCTGGAAAGCGGCGTTGATTTCCTGCGGCTGCAATCAGGGCAGACAATTGAAGTCCCGTTCCGCCAGCTAAGCGTTTTCTCGACGAACCTCGATCCGGGCGACCTGGTGGATGATGCATTCCTGCGTCGCATCCAGATGAAAGTGGAAGTTAGCGGGCCGGACGAGAAGATGTATTACCAGATCTTCAAAATCATGTGCAGCGCATACCAGCTACCCTATGATCAAAACAGCTTCGTGCATCTCATTCAGAACTGGTACCGCAAGTCGGGACGGAGCATGCAGTCCGTGCATCCGCGAGACATTCTCAAGGCGGTTACCTCCATCTGCCGCTATGAACAGATCGAGCTGCAATTGACGCCACAACTGATTGACGAAGCGTGTTTGAGCTATTTCGTTAACTAGGTCGAAACGTCCTCCTCCGTTTCGGACTGCTACCCAGGCGCCAGGCGCTTTGTGAGTGCCTGGCGCCTGCCTTTACTCCCCACACCCTCGCCGGGAAAGAGCCCCTTCAGTACCAGTAAGACAAGAGATATATCCGCCCCGATGGCGTGGTCTTCGGACAGCACAACCGTGAAAGTGGCCAAAGATTGGACACCTTTTGAACTGGATTCCGAGGGATGGTGTGGCCGGTGCTGGACCGGAGTAGCCCCAACCAGCACTGCCACGGACCGGGGGATTTCCATTCTCATCACGAGCACCTCCAAGATCAACAGCACGGAGATGATGACCACCACCATTATCAGCCCCACGGCCACAGTCACCTGCCGCCAGAAACCGGGCCCGTCACCTGGCGTAGCCTGCTGGCGCTGGGCATCTCG
>JAICPS010000340.1 GCA_025929715.1 Anaerolineae bacterium
CAAAAATACGGAATCAAGAGCAATGCGAGCACTGCCAGAATTATGTCCAGCGGGATTCCCATTAGGATGAAGTCCCTGAAGCGATACCCACCTGGTCCATAGATCATCAAACTTGTCTGATAGCCCATCGGCATGGCAAAAGCAGCCGAGGCCCCGAACGTGATGGCGGCCAGCAGTGACATCGGGTTGATTCCCATTTTTGCTGCTACAGAAATCGTGACTGGGCCAAGCAGGGCTACCGTTCCACTGTTTGACATGAGCTCCGATATCACCACAGCCAGGAGAAAGAAACCGGCCATTACGACGAAGGGGCCGGTGGCAGTCGAAAGGCCAGCTAACCAGTCGGCGAGAATAGTAGTCACACCGGTTTTATCCAGCGCCGCACCGAGCGCCAACGATCCGGCAAGAATAAATACCAGGCTCAAATCTATCGCACGGTAAGCTTCAATTGGACGCAAACATCCGGTAACCATCAAGACCGCACACCCTGCTGTCGCTGCCGTCACAATTGGAAGAAAACCCAACGACACCATGACTACCACGGCGACCAGGGTCACAATGGTGATCGCAAGCTTTCCCGGACGCTCCTCGGGATGTGCTGGAGTCCCCACCACTAGGAACCCTCTCGTTTCTGCCAGTGCCTGAATTGCATCACTACTGCCTTCGACCAACAGCATGTCGCCTGCGAACAACGGTGTAGCGGAAGGTCTCTCCGTGACTTCGCCGCGTCGCTTTAACGCCAATACAACCGCATCGTATCTTTCGGCGAACCGCGAAGCCTTAAGCGTGCGACCGATCAATCCGGAAGGAGTTAACACCACGACGTCGGCGAGCTGAAGCTTGGCGGGGGCGGCTTCTGGTGGGCTCCGCGCTTCCTGCGTTTCGCCGGAGCGCATTGATTCTTTTTCTGAATCAAGAGTTTCGGGACGGTGCAGTTCCAAACCGCTTTGGGCAGCAAGATCTAAAACATGTTCCAGCGATCCGCGGACCAATACCGAATCATAGGGAGCAAAGACTAAGGTGGGGTCAGCAAGTGGAACCGATTGACCAGCGCGCATTAGACCAATCAAATCTACGTCGAAATCTCGCTCCAAAATTTCGGCATTGACCTCTCGCCCACTCCATGAGCTGTCCGGTTGGACGATCACCTCTGCAACATAGCGCTCACCCAGTTGTGGAACCAGGACGTCGTTCGGTTGAGACTGCGGCAAAAACCGTCTACCAATAAAGAGGATATAGACGTACCCGGCTATCAGCATCGGCAATCCGACCTTCCCCAGTTCAAACATCGAAAAGCCGCGCAGTCCGTGGCTCATTGCAAACTCATGCGCAACGAGATTGGTAGAAGTCCCAATGAGAGTACACATCCCGCCAAAGGTAGCTGCATGCGACATGGGCATCAGTATGCGACTGGGACTGGTATTTGTTCGCCTGCATACTTCAATGAGCACTGGAATAAAAACCGCAACGGCTGCCGTGTTATTCACGAAGGCGGAGATAGCGCTGATGATCACCATAATCACGACGGTGACTGTGAGTTGGGAATTGGCCAACGGAGTTAACAGCCGGCGCGCGATGTAGGTGAGGACGCCAGTCCGTTCCACCGCAGCTGACAAGACCAGTACAGCCGCAACGGAGATCGTCGCCGGATGGCTGAACCCCGAGAAAGCTTCGTAAGGAGTCAGTACGCCCGTCAGCAGCAGCGCCAACAGTGCCAGCAGAGCAGTGAGGTCTGGTGCGAGGCGCTCACTCACAAACCCGTACATGGCTGCGGCGAGAATAAGCAAGGTCACGCCGGCCTTGAGCGTCATTGCATCGAGCGCGGTATCGAACATGTAGCGATTCTACTGAAAGGCTGCAGTCATTGGCCGATAAAAAGTGAGAGCTTTCTATTACCCGACTGAACCGTTCTAAGACTCCGGGAGGGCCTCGATTGTGGGGAGAGAGTGTTCCTCATGATTCAGGTCTGGGAAGTCCCGCTCGTACCAGATCGGCGAGAGCCAAACGCGCATTATTTGAGCCGTCGTAAGCAATTAATATTCGCATCTTATCCTTCATCAGGAACGTATCTCAGGCGCGAAACTGTCGTAGGAGCCTTGTACATACCCTCATCTTTGTAACGCCAATGACAGGCCAGCTTGCCGCGCGTCGTCAGCTAACATTCAAGGCTGATTCTTTAGACTTCAAAGTCAGCCGTTGGTAAACCGGCCGACAACAGTGTGAATACGCGTCCTGCGTTTTAACGCCCCGGCTCTAACGATTTGGGACCTGGGCAATCTGTTGTTCTTCGTTTAGTCTCCGTCCCTTGTCAAAATAGACATCATAGATAGCGCGCGCTGCGGGGGCTGCATGTCGTGATCCAAAGCCCGAGTTCTCAATCAGCGCCAGTACCGCTATCTCAGGTTCAAAGGCCGGCGCATAGGACACAAACCAGGAGTGGTCCTTGTTCCTACCCACGTCTTTACCAAGTCCTACAACTTGTGCAGTGCCAGTCTTGCCCGCGATATCGAAACCGTCTTTGCGGATGCCAGTGGCCGTACCAGCTTCATTGACCACCGACCACATCGCCTTAACTACGGCACCATCTTGTTCCTTTGTCATCCTCACCACGCCTGCCTCAACTCCGGCATATTGTCTTGGCGGGCGATAGCTTTCTTCCTCGGGATTACCCCTGGCACGCACTTCCTTTAGAAGGTGGGGCGTGGACAAGCTGCCTCCGACACCCACTGCGGCGATGGCGCGCAACAAAGAAATAGGGGTTACAAAGTCATACACCTGACCAAACGATGCGTACACGGTATCGATATCCGTCCACTCCGGAGCCTGAGGATTAAAGCGCGCCTTAAATTCAGGCGAAGGGGTCCAACTAACTAACTCATGAGGCAAATCAATGCCGGTCGGTTCATTAAGCTTAAACTCATCGACCATCCTCATAATCCCAGGGAGTCCCATCTTGAGCCCCAAGCGGTAGAAATAGCCGTCACACGACTTCATGATTGCCGTATGCAAATCCGGCTTGCCATGATTGCCCATACAGCGAGTGAACTTATTTCCGATTTGGATACCTCCGCCGCAATGCAGTCTCGAATCGTCGAGTGTAATCACGCCTTGCTGAAGGGCTGCCACGGCCATTGGTATCTTCCACGTGGATCCTGGCGGATAGCGGCCTTGAATTGCGCGGTTGTAGAGTGGTGTGTCAGGGTTACGGAGCAACGCCGCATACTCGGCGCGGCCTTCCTTCGTGGCAATTCGCCCGGTGAACAAATTGGGATCGAATGTAGGGTAGGAAGCTAGCGCGAGAATCTCCCCGTTATTGGGATCCATAGCGATTATCACGCCACGCTGCGATGGTGAGTTTCGCAGTTGCTCTTCCGCAGCCTGCTGCAAGTCTAAATCTAATGTGGTCACCAAATCCTGGCCCGGCCTGGGTTCTATGATTCCTATAACGTCTCTAATCCGTCCGCGACTGTCGACAATAACGGTGCGGTGTCCCTCTCGCCCGCGGAGATACTCGTCATAGGTCGCCTCCAGTCCTTTCTTACCTATGACATCGCCAGGCTTGTAGCCACTATCTTTGTACTGAGGCTTTTCAAGTTGCTGCGAACTTATCTCACCGACATAACCGAGCACATGCGCTAATAAACCGTCCTTGGGATAGTGACGTTGCGGACGCTGTTCTATCTGCAGCGCGGGAAACTCCAGCGAATGGGCCTCTACCCAGGCTATATCGCCAACGGTGGCGTTTTCCTTGATTAAGATCGACTTGTAGGCAGGGTTGGTCTTGATCTCGGCAAATCTCTCCAGCAAATAGTCGGGGTCGATTTCCAAGACCGTCGGCAGGTGTGCTGAGAGGCCGTCTAGATCGGGGTTTCTGCTTGTCTCGCGTTGCAGGATAACGTCGTAAATCGGACGCGAATCCACAAGCACTCGGCCAAAGCGGTCTAATATCGCGCCGCGCGGTGCCGGAATAGCCAACGAGTGAAGCCTTTGATTGACAGCGCGCTCGCGGTAGAAGTCGCCGTGAACGATCTGGAGGTTGTAAAGCCGAACGACACAGATGCCGAGCAGCGCAAGCGCGCAGATTTGTATCGCGCCCAAACGAGCAGATAGATTCTGTGTGCGATCTTCAAACCTCATTATCCCGCTCAAGCCTTAAAATGACTGGACGACTATGCAGTTCTGATCAGCAATCAAGCGATTCGGATTAATGCTGAGCAGAGTTATGGTAAGGATTTAAGCGAGATGCTTGAATCAGTGGGATTACCCACGACGACTAGGTGATCGCACTTAAGCCATCGGGATTTTAAGATGCTGAAATTACGGCAGTGACTAGGGTGATGGCTGGCTTTTGATACCAAGCCTATTTCTCAACCGAGGGTCATTAGCTATCGTCCTTCGCCATTTTTTCAGCGTAAGGATTCAGTGACGTTTGCATGTCGCGTGACTTAATAAGGCTGCGCAAGTACCCACCCATTTCTTCAATACCGACCACAAAGTATTTTGCCCATGATCGATCTCTGCTGAACATGAATTGTCCACGCTCTTGAAGACGAAGGTGGTCTTCAACATCCCGACTAACTTCGGCACGAATTCGGCGAGAATATTTCTTGATGAAGAATTGCCCGTACCAGTTGAGGCGCCCGTTCTTGCACCTCAACTGGCGGGGACAAATGTGACTCATCTCCATGGATGTCGCGACTATGCCCAGCCTCTTCAGGCCCCGTCGCGACGAGCCACATTTTGCTAATCAGCCTGTAAAGAATAGCCAAACCAAAATCAGAGAGCATCAGTCTTATTACTTAGTAACAATAAGCGTTTTCACCCATCATTAGAGCGCATTTCAAAGGCAAGAAGACAACATTCAATATGGATGAAATACTGGCATGACAAAATTCAGGTTCTCTGAGGGGCAACGGGAGGGATGATTCGAATGGACATGAAAGACGCTCGTATAAAGCAGGAAGTCGATACCGAACGAAGTGAAATTCTGAATCGACTTGAGAACTGGTTGGAGACCCCGATGATTTTGCTGGGTTTCATGTGGCTGGCGTTGTTAATCGTCGAGTTGCGTTGGGGACTCAACCCGCTCCTGGAAATGCTTGGGACCGTTATCTGGGCCACCTTTATCCTGGATTTTCTATTAAGGCTAGTAATCGCTCCACATAAGCTCGCTTACCTCAAGAGCAATTGGCTTAGTGGGATCGCACTGATTATTCCCGCTTTTCGGATCCTGCGCATAGTGCGCGTAGTGCGTTTGTTGCGGGTCGCCCGAGCAGCCAGAGGATTAAGGCTGTTGCGTGTCGTCGCTTCGCTTAACCGTGGGATGAAGGCTATTAGTGCAAGTTTTGGTAGGCGAGGATTTGGTTACGTACTCGCG
>JAICPS010000723.1 GCA_025929715.1 Anaerolineae bacterium
AGATCGCTATCTCATATGCAATCGAAGATTGCCGAGATTCGCAACCTCAACCATCTAAGGCCAATATAGCACAAAATATGTGCGGTTGTCATTGTCAATGGCTATATGTGGGGGTATTTACTATGTAGACGAAATTGAAGCGTTGGCTTGATTTCCCGCTACTAGTCCACATACGTGACCGTCGATGTCACTCGTTCACACTTGCGACAGAGAATTACGTAACTTCTGTGCGCCGTATACGACTGAATAGGAGCGAGCCACCACACACCTCAATGATGCGCAGAGTATTCTCAAGGTATTACAAACGGAGGTAAGTAGCATGGCTGAGAAACGTTTACTTGGTGCGGCGGCTTTCGTGCTTATGCTGGCGCTGGTGGTTACGCTGGGGCCGGCAATGCGGGTAGGAGCTCAAGACGGGGAGCCGGAGCAGGGACCGATCCTGTTCGATCCCACCCTGCAGGTAAGCACGGTCGTCGAAGGGCTTACATTGCCGACCAGCATCGCCTTCCTCGGCGAAGACGAGCTGCTGGTGCTGGAGAAGAACACGGGCCAAGTCAAGCACGTTGTGGGTGGCGCGGTCCAAAGCGTGGCACTCGACCTCGCCGTCAATGCCAGCTCTGAGCGGGGGCTATTGGGTATCACCCTGCATCCTGACTTCGAAAACAACGGGTACGTCTATCTGTACTGGACCTGCTCGGCGCCGGCGCCGACAGACACACCTTACTTCCCGTCACAAATCGAATGCGCCGACGAGCCTGCGCTCGGCGAGGATAGCGAGGACCTGCTGGCGGTGCTCCTGCTCGGCAACCGGGTGGACCGCTTTGTCTGGGATGGCGCCGCTCTGACCTGGGACATGAACCTGACGAAGCTGCGTGTCTTCCAGAACGATGCCGCGCCCATCCCGCGCGGGCAGGGCGACGAGGAGCAGGCCGTGTTGGGCAACCATGACGCCGGCGTTATCACCTTTGGGCCGGACGGCAAGCTATACGTGCTCTTTGGCGATGTAGGTAGGCGCGGGATGCTGCAGAACCTGCCCTTTGGGCCTATCTCCTATGGGCCGGATGGCGCGCTTCCAATCGAGGTGGCGCCGGAGGCGGTGCCGCGGGAGGACGAAAGCGGCATCCTACCTGAGGAGCTGGCGCTCAGTTCGGCGGCGCAGTTCCCGCGCACGATGCCCGTGCCGGACGACCAGTTCGGCGGACCATTCCCCGACGACGCGCACTACACGGGCGTCATCCTGCGGCTCAACGACGACGGCACCATCCCCGAGGACAATCCTTTCCACGCGGTGGGCGCCAGCATCGGCGGCGAGATTGGCGAGAACATCCAGATGACTTTCGCCTATGGCATCCGCAACAGTTTTGGCATGGACTTCGACCCGCTTGCCGGCCATCTGTGGATGCAGGAAAATGGCGAAGACGCGTTCGACGAGCTGAACCTCGTGCGTCCAGGCTTCAACTCCGGCTGGATCCAGGTGATGGGCCCTCTGGGCCGCGTGGACCAGTACCGGGAAATCGAGACAACCGAGGCTCACAACGAGCCGTTCCCCAACCTGCAGCAGTTGCGCTGGGGGCCCGAAAACATCGCCGACTCTCCCGGCGAGGCGCGCCAGCGCCTGTTTCGCATTCCAGGGTCGCACTTCTCGAATCCCGAGTTCAGTTGGAAGTACGTCCTCGCCCCGGCGGCCATCGGCTTCGTCAATGGCGCGGGGCTGGGCGAGGCATTTGAGGGCGACCTCTTGATGGGCTTTTCCGAGCCTGAACCGCTCGAAGGCCCGCTCTTCCACTTTGAACTGAGACCCGGGCGTATGGCGATTGCCTTGACGGACCCCAGTATCAGGGACCGGGTCGCGGACAATGAGGAACCTCACGACCTGACTGAAAGCGAGAGCTTCCTGATCGGCGCCGGCTTCGGTATCGTGACAGACATTGAAACTGGACCGAACGGCAACCTCTTCGTCGTCTCCCTCTCGGACGGCGCCATCTACGAAATCTCGATGCGCGAGGA
>JAICPS010000386.1 GCA_025929715.1 Anaerolineae bacterium
CAGCGCCAGCAGCATCCTGCTCGAAGCCGTGCGCCTGGGAACGGTCCCGGCCGCCATCATCACTGCCGAACCCGACCCCATCCTCGCCCTCGGCGCCGCCGTCGCCCGTGAGCTCTACAACACCGCCCCACCCATCCTCGTCCTCTCACCCACTGACTATGCGCAAATCCGTGATGGTCAGACGGTCACGATAACCCTTGAGGGGACAGTGGAAGTGAAGGGGTAAGCGGGTGAGATGCCTCGTCAAGCCCGCCTGGCCCCGCAATCCCCAATCCCCAGTCCTCCACTCCTCCACTCCCTATTCCCCATCCCCCACACAAACCCATCCCGCCTCCACCATCACCGGATACGTCTTCAAATCCACCTTCGCCGGTCCCTGGGTCACTTTGCCGGAGCGCACGTCGAAGCAGGAACCGTGCCAGGGACACATGATCTGGTGATCCTCAAAATGACCTTCTGACAATGGCCCGAAGCGATGCGTGCAGAACTCCTGAAAGGCGTAATAGTCCCCTCCTACGTTTGCGATCGTCATCACCTGCCCATTCACCTCCGCGCGCAGCGTCGCGCCTTCCGGCAGGCGGCCCACTTCGGCGACCGGCGCGTAGCCTGAGCGAACTTCGGCGGGGCCAACGCGTATGGTCAATCCCGGCGTTTCGCTCTTGCGCCGGTGCCGGCCCACGGCAATGCCATCGCCATAGACCATCGTCCCGCCCAGGTAACCGGAGTAGGACAGGATTGCCGCCCCGACGAGCGAGAGCAGAAAGGCAATTAGCCCGGTGGCTTCCGCGTCGAGGTCCAGGTAGCGCAACACGAGGCTGACGCCGTACAGCCCCACGGCCGTGAGATTGAGCACTAGATGCGTGTTGGCAGTCGGCCGCGCCGGGTGATCTTCGCGAATATCGGCGCGGTCCACCAGGCCGGGCACGGCCGCTACCAGCGCCATTATCACCCCGAACAGCATCGTGTAAAACGCGCCACGAACCAGGTCATTGCCGCCGTCAAACAGCAGTGTCCCCAGGTCCAGCAGCAGGCTCAAAATAAAAAGGCCGATGGGCAGATGCACCAGCAGCGGGTGCAGCGGGTGGCCAAACGGCTTTCCTTGCAGTAACGCTTTAATCATGACTTCTCCTCCGGAACATTTGCCCCTCCCGCCTCCGCCATCCGCCGCCACTTATCCTTGCTTAGCCGCGCCACGCTAGTTCCGTAGTGATAAACCATACGCCCGCCCAGATAACCAGCCACCAGCAACAGCCCCACTGCAAGCACCGACAGAAGCAGCGGCGTGGCGCCCACGGCGGTCGCCTCCAACTCATCGCCCAGCCGCAAATACAGATTCACCGCTTCTATCACCACAATCACGACATTCAGGCCCAGGTGATAGAGCCCCAGCTTGCGGGCCGGCTTTTCCGGCTTAATATCCCACCAGTCGGCCAGCCCCGTCGGTACCGCCAGCAGGGACACGACCAGGCCGGCAAGAATGCAGTAATACGACGTGCGCACCATCGGATTGCCCCCAATGCCCAACACTGTCAGGACGTCGAAAACCAGCGCGGCCGGCCAAAGCGCCGTTGGAATATGCACCAGCGCCGTATGGATCGGATGCCCCAGCCACGCCCCCTGCAAAAACTCCTTAAGACTCATAACCCAACTCCTTCAAACACACCGCAAGACGGCGAGACCTCACCCCATACTAATCCTATCACGCTCCACCGGCAGTCCAGATACAAATAAGGCACAATTCCCCAATCGCCAATCGCCAGTTCTCCTGTCGTCCAATCTCCACCTCACACCCTCACCACCCCCGCACAAACCAGACACCCCCCGTTCCTATCAAAAAAATCCCGTCCGCAGCTCGCGCACGGCGGGCGGCGCGAGCTAAGAGGCGCCGGTGGCTGTTCACCTCGCGTCACCTTCGACCTCACAAATGCCGCCTCGTTCCGGATGTGCGCCCGTGATTCGCGGTCCATTTCGTTCAGATGCGCCAGCCAAGCCCCCACCAGACCCGGCGATACCTGCCCCAACCAGCGCCCCGCATTTTCAAACGGCGGCTCCAACGCGCTCAGTCCGTCCATGATCTGTTTGATGTCTGTTTCTGGTTCATGAGAAACATGATTATGAACATCTTGAACATCATCATGATCATGAAGAGGCTCTGAAACGCCGTTTTTCCGACTTTCAGTCGCTGAAAGGCTTCCTGGCCTAATTTCAGCCGCCGAAAGATGGTCAGGCCGTCCTTCAACCGAAAGATGGTTACGTCGTCTTTCGTCCGAAAGACGGTCAGGTCGTCTTTTAGCCTCGCCCGCCGGCCCGAGAAAGCCCGGCAGATGCACGTCCGGATGCAGCATCCAACAACGGTAATGAAGTCGCTGCACCAGGCCGATCTCCACCAGCTGCGTCAACGCGCCCATCACAGCGTCGCGACTCCAGCCTGTATGCTTTGCCAGCTCGCCGCGGCCTTGCGCCCCATGCATCCCCAGCGCTACCAGTACAGAAAGAGGCGCCCCTTTCAGCCGCCTCAGCAGATCGCCCTCGCCTACGTCACTATCTGATTGTGTTTTGAATGTGTTGGAGTGCTTTGAAATGTGTGTACGCGCCATCCTGTCCGGTCCACGATGCTAATTCGACTTTGACCAAAACAGTTTAGCACATTTGTTCTACGAAGATCCAGCCCCCATGCGCTATACTAGAAAGCCAACGAAAAAGAAATGACACGGAGCTACACCGAGATTGACGCGGAGATCCACTAAGAAAAACCCTCTGTGTATCTCTGTGTTAAAAAACATTTACTCCCATCGCAATATCGGCAAATACACCTCATACTCGATCACTACCGCCGTGCTGTCAGTATCCGAAGCCTCATCCACCGGCCCCGGGTTAAAAGCCGTCCACGTTGCAGAGCTAATCGTCGTATGGCTGACCACGGTCGTCTCCGTCAGAAACGCGCTCGCACCCGGCGCCAGCGTATACGGAAAATCGAGCAGCAAAGAGCCCAGATGCTCGTCCACCAGCGTGTGCCGCGTCAGCGTAATGTCGCCGGTGTTCGTCACGCGATAGCAATAAGTTACGCTCCCGCCCCCCAGCGGAAGCGTCAGGCTCTCCGCCGTCGCGCACACCGCGGGCTCTGTCCCTACCGTCTTCTCCAGCATGATTTCCGGCTCGGCCAACGCCACGTTCACCTGCGTGCCGTCAGAATCGGAAACCTCGTCCACCGGCCCCGGGTTAAACGCCGTCCAGGTCGCCGAGTTCACAGTCGTCTCGGTGATAACCACCGATTGCGTCAGGTACGCGCTCGCACCCGGATTCAACGTGTAGGGAAAATTCGAAAGCACCGTGCCCAGATGCTCGTCCACCAGCGTGTGCCGCGTCAGCGTTACGTCGCCAGTATTCGTCACGCGATAACAATAAATGACCGTTCCGCCCCCAATCGTCAACGTAATGCTATGCGTCGTCGCACAAATCGCCGGATCTAGCCCCACTGTTTGCGTCAATACAATAGAAGCAGCCTCCGCCAAAGCCGGCGACCCCGCCGGAGGCCGCGTCGAAGAAGGCACAATCACCGGCCCCTGCGCCACGACCCGCCCCGCAACGCCCATCAAGACGGCGAACAAACCTAGCGCCAGCAAACTAGACACCGACAACGCCACGAGGCCTCTTTTCATGCCATCACCCTCTGTGTTTCTCTGTTTAAAAGCTCCGTCTACCTCTGTGTAGACAGAGGCCTCTGTGTAAACAGAGACCTCTGTATCAAGCCTCTAGAATCTAACTCAGAGCAACGGCCACAGTACACGCAACACACTGCTCGCTAGCGCCGCCCCGAGCACCACGGTCAGGTACACATTTGAGGCTAGAAACAGGCTGCGGGCATTGCGCGGCGAGGGATCATGAATCAGCCGCGCGTTGCGCCACAGCAGGTCCACCGTCGCCGCGGCGACCGGCAAAAAATACAGCCAACCCAGGGACGGCGTCAGCGCCAGCAGCAGGGCCGCCAGCCCCGTCGCGCCCGTGTGCAGAAGGACCCACCACGCCGCCTGGCGCGTGTTCGTCCGCACCGGCAGCATCGGCACCCCGGCGCACTGGTAATCGTTCTTATAAAGAATCGCCAGGCTCCAGAAATGCGACGGCGTCCACAAAAAGACCAGCAGCGCCAGGGTAATCACGGCCGGGTCTTGCCACGCGCCGACCGCCGCGCCGCCGCTCATCACCGCCGCGCTGCCAGCCGCGCCGCCGATCACGATATTCAGCAACGTGCGCGGCTTCAGCCAGATCGTATAGACGCCCACATAAATCACTGCGCCCAGCAGCAAGAAGAAAGCCAGCGGCGGGTTAAATGGCAGCGCCACAAGCGATGGGATCACAATCAACGCCACGCCTATGGCGACGACCAGCCGCGGGCGCTCAATCTGTCCGCTGGGAAGTGGTCGCCGCCGCGTGCGGCTCATCATCACGTCCGAGCTCCGCTCAATGTACTGGTTCAGGGCCGACGCGCCGGCCGCCGCCATGCCGCCTGTCAGCAGCAACAGGGACAGCTCCGCCAGTCCAGGCCAGCCCTGTGCGCCAAGAAACGCGACGCCCACCGCCGACAGCAATAGCAGCGCCACGATGCGCAGCTTAAACAACACCACCATCAGTCGCCAGAATTCACGCCACCCGAACCTGGTCGAAACGAGCGGGCCCTGCAACGTATTCTGTTCGCGCGTGTTCAGCGAAATAGCATCTCCTCACACATCCTCGACAGGTGCCCAGCACTTTGAAAATGCCGGGCACCTGAGCCACGTCCAACC
>JAICPS010000751.1 GCA_025929715.1 Anaerolineae bacterium
CTTCTCTTGCGGTTCATCTTGCTCATCGCCTTGTGCGGAACCGTTGCCTGCTCCGCCCCACAGGACGCCCGGCGGGAAGTAGCGCTGGAGCCCTGCCAGCTTGCCGGCATGGTCGACGCCCAGTGCGGCAGCGTGACCGTCCCCGAAAATCGGGACGAAGCGGACGGGCGGACGATTGACATTCATTTCGCCGTCGTTCCGGCCGAGAGCAGCATCTCAGAGCCCGATCCCGTCTTTATGCTCGCCGGTGGTCCGGGACAGGCCGCGACCGAGGTCTACCCGCTGATTCTTGGCTTTTTCGAGGAGCTGAACCAGAATCGTGACATCGTGCTGGTCGACCAGCGGGGCACAGGACAATCGAATCCGCTCGATTGCCCCGAACTCGACGAACTGCCGCTGGATAGTGACGAAGATTCGGTGTCAGCCGCGCTGGAAGCGTGCCGGCAGGCGCTGGCCGAGCGCGCCGATCTGACACAATACACCACGCCCATTGCCATGCGCGACCTCGACGCGGTGCGCCAGGCGTTAGGCTACGGTCCGATCAACCTGATAGGCGTCTCATACGGCAGCCGCGCGGCGCTCAACTACATGCGCCAGTTCCCGGAGAACGTGCGCACCGCGACACTCAGCGCCGTCACCAGCCCGGAACTTATCTTGCAGCTGCAGGCTCCGGCCGACGGGCAACGGGCGCTGGATCTGCTCTTCGCCCGCTGCGAAATGGACGCCGCCTGCAGCGCCGCATTTCCCGACTTCGAGACAACCTTCATGCAGGTGAGCGAGGCGTTGGCAGAAGGGCAGGCGGTGACGTTTGAACATCCGATCAGCGGCGAGCAGGAGACCGTGACCTTGGATGAAGAAGGGTTCATGCAGGGCGTCTTTAACCTGCTCTACAGCCCCGAATTGGTCTCGCTGCTGCCGTTGATGATCCAGGAGATCGCGCGAACGGAAGCATACGGCCCGCTGGCAGCACAGCTTGTCGCCTTCGTAGCCAGCCTGGAGAGTTACGAGGGCATGTTTTACGCCGTAACCTGCAGCGAGGACGCGGCGCTGATCGATCTGGACGAAGCACGGGAGGCGCAGGAAGGCAGCGACTTTCCACTGGTTGCCGACGAGTTTGTGGCCCGCTGCGAGCAGTGGCCCACAGCGCAGCTACCCGACGCGTTTCGCCAGCCGTTGAACAGCGACATTCCCACCCTGCTTCTTTCCGGCGAAGCCGATCCCATCACCCCGCCGCAATACGCCCGACAGGTGGCGGAAGGCCTCTCCAACAGCCGCCTGATCACGTTGCCGGAATTCGGGCACGACGTGCTCACCGTTGGCTGCATGCCCACCGCGGTCACCGACTTCGTCAATGCCGGCGCGCTCGCCGATCTCGACACCGCCTGCATTGAAGAAATCAGCCCACCGCCATTCTTTGTCAGTCCGACCGGGCCGCGGCCGTAAGGGGTAGGAGACTGGGAGATTAGAGATTAGGAGATTAGAGAACACGCAATCTCCAATCTCTAATCCCCATGTAAACCATACATTCTGGAGTACCTATGATCGAAGTCAACCAGCTCAGCAAAGCATTTGGCAAGGTGCAGGCGGTGGAGGATGTGTCGTTCAGCGCTCCCAATGGCATGATCACCGGGCTGCTGGGGCCCAATGGCGCGGGGAAATC
>JAICPS010000434.1 GCA_025929715.1 Anaerolineae bacterium
CAATGCTTTGACGTCCGCCGCCGGGCAGGTTCCACACATCGTGGTCGCGCCGGCGGACCCATAACACGCGGCCTGCTTCGTCCGTTAGTACGACAAAAGCGCCAACATGCCACTCCGGAGGTGGGTGGAACGTGGGCTGGCCGCGCACGGCGCGCTCGAGATCTCTGGCGCGATAAACCAGGTCGCGCAGCAGGCGCACGCCGAGAGGCATGGGCTGGTAACCCCAATAGGGTGCGCCCCCATCGTGAGAAAGGGCGCGCGCCAACATCTCGCGATGGACGCCTAGCATGGGCCAGGGGGGCGGGGAGACGCCCATGAAAGCGACCTGAAGCGACTCTGCAGAGGTCTTGAGCTGCCCTCCGCGCTGAATACAACGGAAGACGAAGACGAGCAAGCCATCCGGCTTTTCGGGACGGTAGTAGAGTCCGACAAGGCGTACGGGCATTACTTTGAGCCCTGTTTCTTCTTCCACCTCGCGGCCGAGAGCGGCCGTCGGAAGCTCGCCATTCTCAAGCGAGCCGCCGGGCGGCGCCCAGGTGCGCGAATCGTTACGGCGAATGAAAAGGGCCTGGTTAAACTGGTTGGTGACGATGGCGTCGGCGTATAGTCTCATGCCTGTTTCTCTTTGCTGCTGAATAAGCTAAACTCATCGCTTGTTGCGTCCATGATAGGTACCAGGAGTGAACGTTGAAGGCAAACATCGAGGCCGAACGCAATCTTAGCGGCTATCTGGAACTTGTTCAAAACAATCGTAATTTCCGTTACCTCTGGCTGGGCCAGATCGTCAGCCTGCTGGGTGACTGGTTCAACCTGATCGCCTCCGCATCACTGGTGGCCTCGCTCACGGAGTCAGGGCTTGCAGTGGGGGGCCTTTTTGTGGTGCGGATGCTGGCGCCGTTCCTGGTGAGTCCGCTCGCCGGGGTGGCTGCCGACCGTTACAATCGGAAGCGCCTGCTGATCGCCGCCGACCTGGCGCGGGCCGTCGTCCTACTTGGCTTTCTATTGGTCCGCGAGCCACAACATGTATGGCTGCTGTACACGCTGACGGCGCTGCAGCTGGGTATCAGCGGCTTCTTTTTTCCCACTCGCAACGCCATTCTGCCCGATATTGTATCGCGGCGCGAGCTGGGCGCCGCGAACGCGCTTAGCTCTGCGACGTGGTCGGTAATGCTGGCTTTCGGCGCCGCCCTGGGTGGAGTCGTTGCCGGAGAATGGGGCGTTTACCCGTCATTCATTGTCGACGCGCTCACTTTCGCACTTTCGGCATTGCTTATCGGACAAGTCGTCTATCGGCATGCGCCGGCAGACGGTTCTGAAGATCACAGTGTTGCGGCAGCGCTGAAAGAATACGCAGGGGGGCTGCGTTATATGTGGCAAAACAAGGACATCATGGTGATCGCCTGGCACAAAGCCGCCATTTCACTGGTGGTGTCTGGCGCTTTCCAGGTGGTTCAGGTGACCCTCGCCGAGCGCATTTTTGTCATCGGCGAGGGTGGCGGGACGGGACTGGGAATCATGTACGCGACGGTCGGGATAGGCACAGGGGTCGGCCCCATTTTCTTGCGGCGTTATACAGGCGACCGCAGCCGGCCAATGCGCATCGCGCTGGGCCTCAGTTATGTGGTAGCGGCGATCGGTCTTGCAATCATGGCGCCGCTGGCCAGCTTCCCTGTTGTGCTGCTGGGCATACTGCTGCGCGGTTTTGGTTCCGGTATCAACTGGGTATTTTCTACGCAGTTGCTTCTGCAATTGCTGCCGGATCGCGTACGCGGGCGGGTATTCTCCACTGAGTTTGCTCTGCTAACTTTGACCAACGCAACCGGAGCAGCTATCGGTGGCCTGGTGTTGGACGCGCAGCAATTCGATTTATCTACCCTCTTGTGGTGGATGGCTGCGCTGACTTTTGTCCCCGCCGCTTTGTGGTTTCTGTGGATGGTGTTTGGGCCGGAACCGGCGACGCCGCAAGCCGCGCCAGAAGATGAGAACGACGCTTCTGCTCAGGAGGGCGTCCCTCCTACGGAGGGCGCTCTCACCAGAAGTAGCCACTTACAGCGGCGGTGAATTCTTACACGCTTCTGTTTGGCAAAGCAGCGCCAGATGGTATAATTGTAAGGATCGGGGAAGTGTCGGAACTGGCAGACGAGCATGACTTAGGATCATGTGCCGCGAGGCGTGCGGGTTCGAGTCCCGCCTTCCCCATGTAGCTGTTGTTGGCGTTGGGCGTTGCTGAAGAGGTTTACTCTGAGCAACGCTTTGTTTTATGTAGCGAAGTTTTACATAGATCCAATATTTATACGTTAATGTTATTTGGCCGGTGCGACGACGGTTTGTGGGCGCGTGGTTCCTTTCAGTAACAAAGAAGTAGCCAAATATACGTTTAAGAAAGAGGTTTTTTTCTGTGACGCTGAATATTCGAACTGAAGAAGATGAAAGACGGCAGCTAAAGGTGACCGTCGAGGTCCCGGAGTCGCGCGTAGAAGAGCAGATGCGGCGCACGGCGCGCAAAGTGGCGCGCGACGTTGCGATTCCAGGTTTCCGGCCGGGCAAAGTGCCCTACAACGTTCTCGTACAGCGCATCGGGCGCGAGGCATTGCGATCGGAAGCGGTGGAGGAGATGATCAACCCGGTATTTGAGGAAGCTCTGGCAGAAATCGAGATTGCTCCATATGCGCAGGTGTCGGTAGACGACCTGCAGATGAACCCCCTGGTTGTAGCCTTTACCGTTCCGATGGAGCCGGTCGTGCGGCTCGGAGACTATCGTTCTATCCGGCGCGATATTGAGCCGGTAGAGGTCGGCGATGAGGCGGTGCAGGAGGCGTTAGAGCACCTCCGCTCGCACCATCAGGTGCTGGAGCCGGTTAACCGACCGGTGATGAGCGGTGACATGGTGGCGGTGAGCGGCAGCGGCGAAATAGCCAAGGAAGACGCCACGGAAGTCATCATGGATGAAGAACGCATCGAGCTGTTGATGGATGCAGAGAGCACGTTTCCCGGAACCGACTTTGTGGATAATCTGATCGGCATGGAAGTTGGCGACGAGGGCGAATTCTCGATCACTTTTCCCGAGGAATACGAAGAAGAGGCGCTGGCGGGCAAGCAAGCGACTTTCTCGATCACGATTCTGGACGTTAAGAGCCGCTTCCTACCCGAATTGGACGACGAGCTAGCCAAGGAAGAGGGCGATTACGAGACGCTAGACGAGCTGCGCGAGGGCTTACGCAACGATTTGGAGAAGCAGGCGGAACAGCGGGCGCGGGACGAGCTGTTTGATAGCGTGGTGGACGAAATGTTGGAAAACGCCGAGGTTGTCTATCCGCCGGCCGTGCTGGAGGATGAGCTTAAGCAAATGGTGGAGACTCTGAAGAGCCAGGCGACGCGCTCAGGCTGGAAGTGGGAAGATTACCTGGTGCTGCAGGGCGAGACCGAAGAGTCGCTGCGCGAAAAATGGCAGGAGCAGGCCGAACGACGCGTGCAGCGAGGGCTGATCGTGCGCGAGCTGCTGCGCAACGAAAAGCTGGCACTCACTGAGCAAGAATTGGAGGCGGCGATTGACACGCGGCTAGAGCGTTTTGGCGCAGCGGACGAGCTGAGGGAACAGATGCGAGACTTCTTCCGCCAGGGTCAGGGACTGGAAATGATCAGCAACGACCTGATCATGGACAAAGTCTATGAGCGTATTGAAGCGATTGTGACGGGCAACGCGCCGGATCTGGATGCCCTGGAAGCTGAGGCGGCGGCCGTGGCCAATGATGCAATTAGTGAAGAAGAGTAACCTACATTGCTCGAGTCGGTCTCTACTTAGCTCATATTTCCCAAATAGAAACCGGCCCAGCGAAATTTATGATTCTGTTAAAAACCACTAGGAGAACAAAACGATATGTTTAAAGATCTTCCATCTTCTCTGGTCCCTATGGTGATCGAAACAACCGGTCGGGGCGAGCGAGCTTATGATATTTATTCGCTTTTGTTAAAAGAGCGCATCATTATGCTGGGCACGCCGATTAACGATCAGATCGCCAACCTGACGGTCGCGCAGCTTCTCTATCTGGCGCGCGAGGATCCCAGCAAGCCAATTCGTATGTACAGTAATTCGCCGGGCGGCCAGGTTTATGCGGGGATGGCCATTTACGACACGATGCAGCAGGTGGAGTGCCCGGTGTCCACGGTGGCCGTGGGTTTCACCGCCAGTTTTGGCACGGTGCTGCTGACGGCCGGCACTCCGGGCATGCGCTACGCGCTGCCAAACGCCACCATCCACATGCACCAGCCA
>JAICPS010000531.1 GCA_025929715.1 Anaerolineae bacterium
GAGGCGCACGGACCCGAACGATTCAAGAGTCGCGAACAGGTGCACGAACCGGAGCAGGAAGCGCTCCTGGCGGACTCGGTCAGCCTCGCCCTGCTCGTGGTGCTCGAAACCCTGGAGCCGGCCGAGCGGTTGGCCTTCGTGTTGCACGACATGTTCGCCGTGCCCTTCGACGAGATTGCTCCCATCGTGGACCGTACCCCGACCGCCGCCAGGAAGCTCGCCAGCCGCGCCCGTCGCCGCGTGCGCGGAGCCCGCGCGGCCTCCGACGCCGACCTCAGCCGTCAGCGGGAAGTTGTGGATGCCTTCCTCGCCGCTGCGCGCGCCGGTGACTTCCAAGCCCTGCTCGCGCTGCTGGACCCCGATATCGTGCTCCGAGCCGACGATGTCGCCGTGAATATGGCCGCATCGAGGAAAGCGGAGGGAGCTCCCGACCTCGCCCGTGACGTTCGCGGCCCGGCCGCCGTGGCCGACATGTTCAAGGGCGGAGCTCGGGCCTTGCAGCCGGCGCTCGTGAACGGAGCCGCGGGACTGGTGCTGGCTCCGGGCGGGCGGCCGCGCGTGGCCTTCCGCCTCACCATTAGGCGCGGGAAGATCGTGGAGATCGACCTGCTCGCCGACCCCGAGCGCCTCGAGCGGCTCGATGTAGTGATCTTCAGAGCGCATGGCCGACGGGCGCAATAGTTTCCGTGACCTTTGAGCCGGCTGTCGGGGATGGCGGCCGACAAATTTGAAGTCGACATACATCCTGCCCCAGGGTTTGTACGACTTTCCCACGAGAATCTTTGGTTGCTGCGCAATCGGCTGAGGCCGGAGGAGCAGGTACGGCACTAGCTCCCACTCCTGGCGCCCGAATGACCAGACGGCGCCGGCGACCAGGACGACCCCCAGCACACCCACAAGGGCCACGTCCTCTGCGAGGGTCATCGTGTGGCCGGCTGCGCTCTGGCTTTTCTGCCAACACCAGATCTATGGTCACCTTACGACACGGTATCCAAGGTGTGTTACCCCGGGGGCATCGATCACGCTGGTTGTTTCCAGTTCGATTGGCGTGGCGCCCAGGTTATCGAACAAGCGGACGCCCCCACCCAGCAGGATGGGCATCAGCGCAAGCGCAATCTGGTCAAGCAGCCCGGCCTTGATCGCCTGCTGCGCGATGCTGGCGGAGCTTAACGCGATATCCTTTTTCCCGGCTGCCTGCTGCGCTTGCCTGATGGCGCTCTCCACGCCGTCGGTGACGAATATGAACGGCGATTCGTCCATGAGCCATTCTTGAGGAGGGTTGTGCGTTACGACGAAACATGGCCTGCCGGGGGGATTGCCGCCCCACGCGCGGGCGATGTTGAACATCCTGCGCCCGCAGATCATCGCGCCTATATTGCTGATGCCCTGCTGGAATACTTCCGCGCTCTTCTTGGACATTTTCATGGGCGGCGCGCCTGGTACCTCAACCTCGGTGTCGCCGTTGAAGTACCACGCAAAGAGCGCCTCGCCGCCATCGCCCAGCGGATTGTCAGGACTGTCATTTGGCCCGGCAACAAAACCGTCCAATGAAATAGAGTTATGAAACACAACTTTTCCCATGATCCTTTTCCTTTACGCTTCGCAACAATGGATAACGTCACACCTTTAGCGGGTGGTTGCGTTGGCATTGAAGAACTCCACCAACACAGGCGCGAGGGCTGCCGGAGATACGGCGTGATCCTGCCCTTCCAAAACGCGGCGTTGGGCGTTAGGCATGTCGTTCACGAGCGCCTGTGCGCCATCGTGGAAAAACGGTTCGCTGTTGCCGCCGACGATCACCAGTGTTGGTGCTGTAATGGAGGCCCAGCGTTGAGGAAGCAGTGGTTTGCCTGTCTGGAAATCTTTCACGATCAAGCCATCGTAGGCCAGCGTGTGTGCGACCTTCTCCATATCTGCCCATTCCGGTGGCCTGGCGCCTGCGTGGTCGCCAAAGGTCTGGCTCATCGGAGCTATGCGCATCATGGCTACAAAATCGGGGGGATCAGCATGGCCTTCGTCATGAAGATTTCGACGGCATCACCCGGACGACCTGCTGCGATAGCCGCGTTTAGCTGCTCGACATAATCTTTCGGCAAGGGCGGGCGCCTGTCGTCGATGATAAAGGGCGGCTCGAATAGTGCCAGCTTCTTCACCTTGTTCGGTAGCACACGAGCAGCTTCCAGAGCAAGGATTACGCCGGATGAGTACCCAAACAGAAATGCCGATCCACCCGTGCCATCATCAACTTTTGAAGTCACTGTTTTCATACTAATCTCTCCGTTTTGTCTATGCATTATTGATCCGTGATATCTGCCTTTGGGCGGACGTCGCTTTGGGATCGTCTGCCACTGGGGGCCAGTAGCCCTTGAATCCCTCGTATGAAGCACGTCCCAGCAGCAGCGTATCGGCCGCGCGCAGCCGCTCGGCGTTATAGATGTCGAAGCTTTCGTTCATCTTGATATTCACGCTTAATGTTCTTCGAGACCCTTTGGAAAGCGATCCGCAACAAGATTCAATCTTATGTTGTGCTCAAGGAACGCTTTCAGCCCCGCAAGCACCAGCGTAAACCCTTGCGTCGAGGCAGTCACCTGTTGCACAAGTTCGTCCCCGTCGCCGCTGAAGCCGGTCTCCGTGATCGTGACAAACGTCGTGTCATCCTTCTGGGGAGCGAACACCCATTCCACGGCGGTGGGGCCACTATATCCCGGCCACTCGATGACAATCCGCTTGTTCGGTTCGATAGTTTTCGCGGTCACTTGGGCCGATACGTCATACATTTCCCAATCCCATTGAACCTGCTTGTCGACCTCGAGCCTTCCGCTGCCTTTGGTGAACCAGAACTTCGTGGTGATGTCCGGGTTGACGAAAGCCTCAAACACATCCTCGACAGGCTTGCGGATGAGCATCCCGGTCTTTGCTACCGGCGCTTGCGTGAGCTGTAGATTGGCCATACTGTCTCCTGTTTCATTCATCGTGGTGCGCCTCGCGCGTGCTGTCTCTTTTCAAAGCGCCAGCAGGTGGCGCCGTACGGCTCGGCCGTGCCCAGGCCGAAGACCGTCTTGGGTATGTATAGAGCCCTTACCTGCTCCACCTGCAAAGAAAGCCTCCAATACAGGACCTACGACAGCCTGGTCAATGTCATGGCCCTGACCTTCCAAATTGCGATATCGACCATATTCCATGACGGCAGATCAGGCGCTAACCTGTCTGACCGACTTAATAGTAAATTGCCACATCTTAGCCCATTGCTTTCTAAGATGCCGGCTCGTAAATTGCTATCACCACGCCGGTGGGCGTCGTCTGCGTCTCGACGAGCTGCAGCGCAGCGAATGCGCCGCTGTCGCGGAAGAGGCGACGCCCCGTGCCCAAAA
>JAICPS010000346.1 GCA_025929715.1 Anaerolineae bacterium
CCCACTTCCTGCACGCAGGCTGCCACCTGTTCTGGGGTCAGATCCAGGTTTCCCCCTAGCGACAACAATACGTCGGCCGATCCACTGCGGCTGCTGGCGGCTCGGTTGCCGTGCTTGGCCACTTTGATGCCCGCGCCCGCCACGACAAACGCCGCCGTCGTGGAGATATTGAACGTCTGTTTGCCGTCGCCGCCGGTGCCACAAGTATCCACCAGCATTTCGTCGCTGCCTAACTGACAATCGACGCCCACCACGTGCGCCCGCATCGAGCGAGCGCTGCCTGCGATTTCATCCACCGTTTCGCCCTTCATGCGCAGCGCGGTCAGATAGCCGCCGATCTGCGCCGGCGTTGCCTCGCCGCGCATGATCACATCCATCGCCGCCTCGGCCTGCGCCATGCTCAAATCACGACCATTGATCACGTCGGCGATAGCCGCCTTCAAAGGCATTGTCACCTCCTTAGCGCCCGTCCAGAAAATTCTGCAGAATACGCTTGCCGTGTTCAGTTAGAATACTCTCCGGATGGAACTGCACGCCGGTAATTGGATACGCTTTATGCACCAGGCCCATCACTTCGCCCTGGCTCGTAAACGCCGTCACTTCTAGAAAATCCGGCAGCGGCTCTTCAACAATAAGCGAATGGTAGCGCGTGGCCTGGAATGGGCTGGGAACACCGTAAAAGACGCCTCGTCCCTTGTGATAGACGGCAGACGTCTTACCATGCATCAGCCGCGGCGCGCGATTCACCTTTCCGCCAAATACCTCTCCGATACACTGGTGTCCCAGGCACACGCCTAAAAGCGGCGTGGTCGGACCTAGCTCGCGAATAACGTCGTTGGAGATGCCGCCATCCTCAGGTTCGCCTGGCCCGGGACTGATCACGATATGAGCCGGGCGGAGCGCGCGCAGTTCGTCCAGCGTCACGGCGTCGTTGCGAAACACACACAGCTCGGCGCCCAGCTCACCCAGATACTGCACCAGGTTATAGGTAAATGAATCGTAATTATCAATGACCACGATCATGGCCCAGCCACCTCCTCCCGGCTTCAATCACCGGCCGTCTCGACTGTAGGCGCTTCAGTTTCTTCTGCGGCATCATGCGCCTCGCGCACCGGTCCTTTTTTCTCCAGCCGTTGCCGCCCCTTGCGGCTGAACTTGTTCCACACCCCGGTGAGACCCATGGCCTTTTTCATCATCATCACCGTCTCGTTGGCAATCTCAGAGGCGCGCAGCGTCCCTTCGTAAATTACCTGCTCTACGAAGCCACTGTCCTGTTCGATCTCTCCGCGGCGCTCGCGGATTGGCTCGAGGAAGTTGTTGATGGCCCGTGCCAGCTTCTCCTTGACTTCTACGTCGCCCACGCGTCCTTCGCGATAGCGCTCCTTCAGATCGGCTACCTCCGCAACGTTGGGATTGAACGTGTCGTGGTAGATAAACACCGGGTTGCCCTCTACGGTACCCGGCACGTCGGCCGTGATACGGTTGGGATCTGTGTACATGCCGTGCACCTTCTGCTCCACGGTGCGAGCGTCGTCGAAAAGCTCGATGGCATTACCCAGGCTCTTGCTCATCTTGGCGCTGCCGTCCGTGCCGACCAGCGTTTCGCCTTCCACCAGGTAGTCGGGAATCGGGAAGATCTCGTCGTAGAGGAAGTTAAAGCGCCGCGCAATTTCACGCGTGATCTCCACGTGCGCCTGATTATCCTTGCCCACCGGAACCAGGTGCGCCCGCGGCGTGAGGATATCGGCAGCCTGCAAGACCGGATAGCCAAGCAGGCCGAACGGCATCTCACTTAGGTGCGCGTCGCGCGCCATCTCTTTCAGGCTTGGCACGCGGCTCAATCGCGGCACTGTGACCAACATTTCAAAGAAGAGGTTCATTTCGTACACCGCGTCGATAGCGCTCTGCAGATAGATGGTGCACTTTGATGGATCCAGGCCACAGGCCAGGTTGGCAATCGCCACCTCGTACGCATTGGTGCGCACGTTGAAAATATCTTCTTTGCTATTCTTCGTCGTCAGCATATGCAGGTCGGCGATCAGGAAATAACTGTCATATTTTTCCTGCAACGCCACCCGATTCCTGATACTGCCGACATAGTGCCCCAAATGCATCCGGCCTGTAGGACGGTCACCGGTTAGTAGTCGTTTTTTGTCCATAACTTATTCTCCAGCCTCCACTTATCACAATCTCCCCCTCTCCGCCCGTTCCACCGCCACCGCGAGCGCCCGCGCTTTGTTAAGGCACTCCTCATGCTCGCGCGCCGGGTCGCTGTCGGCTACGATGCCTGCGCCGGCTTGGATGTGTATCGTATCATGCTGCATCAGCATCGTGCGAATGGCGATGCAGGTATCCATGCTGCCATCGTAACTGAAATAGCCGATGGCCCCGGCATACAGCCCGCGGCGCTCACCTTCCAGCTCTTCGATAATTTCCATGGCCCGCACCTTTGGCGCTCCGCTCACCGTGCCGGCCGGAAACGTCGCGCGCATCAGGTCGAACGCATCCAGCCCCTCGCACAGCCGTCCTTCCACGTGGCTGACCAGGTGCATGACATGGCTGTAGCGTTCCACGACCATGAGATCACGCACATGTACGCTGCCGAACTCGCTAACGCGCCCCACGTCATTACGCCCCAGGTCCACCAGCATCACGTGCTCCGCGCGCTCCTTGGGATCGGCCAGCAACTCCGCCTGCATCGCTCGGTCCGCGGCCGCGTCTACGCCCCTAGGCCGCGTGCCCGCAATCGGCCGCACGCTGGCAATGCCGTCCTCCAGCCGCACGTGCATCTCCGGCGAGGCGCCGATAACCTGAAGGTCATGGTCGCCAAAGTCAAAAAAGAACATGTAAGGTGACGGGTTCAGCATGCGCAGGGCGCGGTAGACGGCAAACGGGTGCGCCGGGGTGCGCCGGCTGAGGCGCTGGCTCAACACCACCTGGAAGATATCACCCGCGGCGATAGCTTCCTTGGCCAGACGCACGATTTCCTCAAACCGTTCGCGGCTCATGTTTGAAACCATTTCCCTCCCACCTCGCCCGTTGCGCTGGGCGCCCCAGCGCAGGTGGGGAATAGCCGGCAGTGGGCGCAAGAGCCGCTCGCCGACCCGTTCAATGCGCTGGATCGCCTCCACATAGGCGCGCTCAACGTCGCCATTGACTCGCGCGTTGGACAGGATCAACAGGCGGTGCCGCGCGTGGTCGAACACGACCAGCGTATCCGCCAGCAAGAAGATGGCGTCAGGAATATCCAGCACTGACTCCGCGGTCTGTGGCAAGCGTTCGAAAAAGCGAACGACGTCGTAGCCAAGATACCCGACCGCCCCACCGCTGAAGCGCGGCAGACCCGGCAGATCGGCCGGCCGGAAGCGCCGCAGCTCCTCGCGAAGCACGTCCAGAATATCTTCGTCCTCTGCAAGCATCCGTTCTTCCACCGACTCCTCGCGCGAGTCGTAAACCAGCCGGCCCCGAAGCGAGATGACACCGCGTGGATCGACGCCAACGAAGGAGTAGCGGCCCACCTGCTCCCCGCCTTCTACCGACTCCAGCAGGAAAGACGCCCCGCCGCCGTCCATCAGCTTGAGATATACCGAGACCGGGGTCTCTAGATCCGCGGGAAACTCGCGGTAGACAGGAATCAGGTTGACCTCACCACCCGCAAGTTCCCGGAATTCTTCAAGGCCCGGAAGGTAGACCGTTTCGTCCCCCACCGCCGCCGATTCCTTTGCAGTCATCATTGTCGCCTCATTCAGTCTTTGCGCTCGGGCCGGTCTCCGACCGCGTCCCCTCTGCGTCTCAACGTTCAATTACAGACTCACTTCCGGCAGCTGCGTCATCGCCTCCGCGATCGCGGTCTCGGGATACTCATAATCCTCAAGCTGGCCTTTGAAGTAAGCGTCATAAGCGCCCATATCAAAGTGGCCGTGTCCCGACAGGTTGAAGGCGATAACCCGCGCCTCACCGCTTTCCTTACATGCCAGCGCTTCGTCCAGGGCAACGCGCACGGCGTGGGCCGATTCCGGAGCGAGCAGAATGCCCTCGGCGCGCGCGAACTGTACGGCGGCTTCGAAAGTCGCCAATTGTGGCACTGCTCGCGCCTCGACGTCGCTATTGTTCACCAGCGCGCTGACGCTGGGCGCCATGCCATGGTAGCGCAATCCACCGGCGTGAATGCTGGGCGGCACAAACGTGTGCCCCAGCGTGTGCATCTTGACAATCGGCGCCATCGCCGCCGTGTCCCCGAAGTCAAACGTGTACTGCCCGCGCGTCAGGGTCGGGCAGGAGGACGGTTCCACGGCAATCACGCGCGTCTTCTTGCCGTTTGTGAAATTTTGGTGCAGGAACGGGTAGGCAAATCCTGCAAAATTGGACCCGCCACCCGCGCAGCCGATGACCATGTCGGGATATTCGCCCGCCATTTCCATCTGTTCCAGCGCCTCGAGCCCGATCACCGACTGGTGCAACAACACATGATTCAGCACGGAGCCCAGGCTATACTTTTTGGCGCCTCCCGACGTCGCAGCCGCCTCGACGGCCTCGGAAATGGCCATGCCCAGCGAGCCTGGGCTAGCCGGATCCTGCTGCAACACCGCGCGGCCAAATACCGTGCGCTCCGTAGGGCTGGCATAGACCTCTGCGCCGTACGTTTCCATGATTACACGGCGGTACGGCTTTTGCTCATATGACACCTTCACCATGTACACTTCCAGGTCCAGATCGAAGAAGCTGCAAGCCATCGCCAGCGCCGAGCCCCACTGCCCCGCGCCCGTTTCGGTCGTCAGCGCCTTGGTGCCCGCTTCCCTGTTGTAAAAAGCCTGCGCCACAGCAGTGTTCGGTTTGTGGGAGCCTACGGGACTCACGCCCTCGTACTTGTAGTAGATGTGCGCCGGCGTATCCAGCGCCTGCTCCAACCGGCGCGCGCGGAACAGCGGCGTCGGTCGCCACAGCTTATACACTTCGCGCACGGGCTCCGGTATTTCGATCCAGCGTTCGGTGCTAACCTCCTGCCCGATTATGCTCATCGGGAAGAGCACGCTCAAAAAATCGGGCGTGACCGGTTCTTTGGTGCCAGGATGCAGCACCGGCGCAGGCGGCACCGGAAAGTCGGCGTTGATGTTGTACCAGGCCTCCGGTATCCTACTCTCGTCCAGCATGTACTTATACTGTTCAGCCATCGTTTGTCCTCCTTGATCTACTGCCTCTTTTGTTACATTCGCTCGGGCCGGTCTCCGACCGCGTCCGGCGGTGGCAAGGTTAGAGAACGGTCATAACCAGACTGCATTAGAAAACAAAAACGCCCTCATCCCTACTAGGGACGAG
>JAICPS010000750.1 GCA_025929715.1 Anaerolineae bacterium
CGATGCTGCTGCGCACGTCAATCATCAATAGGTGGGTTTCGGAGCCACCACCGACGACGCGAAGACCATGTTCCTTGAGGCCCTGCGCGAGTCGAGAGGCGTTGCGCACGACGCGCCGTTGAAGCTCTGTGAACTGCTCCGATTTCGCCAGCCGCAGCGCCACGGCGAGCGCGGCAATCGTATTTAGGTGAGGCCCACCCTGTTCTCCGGGAAAAACTGCACGATCAAACTTGCGGGCCAGATCCTTGGAATGTGTCAGGATCATTGCACCCCTTGGGCCACAGAGGCTCTTGTGTGTGGTCGTCGTTACCACATGCGCTATACCAATCGGGCTAGGATGCACACCCGCAGCTACCAGGCCAGAGATGTGCGAGATGTCGGCCATCAGATATGCGCCGCAGAGGTCGGCTATTTCGCGGAAACGCTGCCAGTCGACAATACAAGGATAAGCAGAGTAACCGGCGACGATTATTTTGGGCTTCGCTTCCAGCGCTAGCGCCTCGATGGCATCGTAGTCCAACAGCTCAGTCGAATCGTCCACACCGTAGCTGACGGCGTTGTATACCTTGCCTGAACGGTTAACCGGACTACCATGGCTAAGATGCCCGCCATGATTAAGATCAAGCCCCATAAGCGTGTCGCCTGGTTGCAGCAAGGCGCTGTAGACCGCGTTATTTGCCGGGGCGCCGCTGAGGGGTTGGACGTTCACATAAAGATCGTCAGCGGCGATACCGTTTGCAGCAAACAACTCGGCGGCTCGCCGGCGGGTGAGTGCCTCCAAGATGTCGGCGAACTCCACGCCTTTGTAATAGCGGGGGTCGCTGTAACGTCGATAGTGGGCCAGCTCTTTTTCAATGTCCAGAATCTCTTCTTCGCTCTGCTGGCGGCTCTCCTCGCGTGGATAGCCTTCGGCATATATGTTGCCGAAAGTGCTGCTCATGGTCTCGCGAACGGCGTCGGGCGCCATACTTTCTGATGGAATGAGGATGATTGTCTCACGTTGGCGGCGGTCTTCGCGCGCCACTAGATCGCTAAGCTCGGGATCAAGCTCCGCCAGTGAGCCTTCGAAGATGAACTCATCAGCCATTTTGCTAACCTCGCTCAGTAGGGATAGGGATGTTAATCGTATTTACGTGCGTCCCCGCTCGCGGATTTTAACAGGATTCATCGCAGTTGCTAGTCAGGTGACCAGCGCTTCAAAAGCGCCGGTCACCTCCACGGAGAAATCTGGCTATAATGAAGCTATGACTTCATCCCCGATTCCCGAGCTACCTGACCTTCACGTTGCCATTGTCGGAGCGGGCCTCATGGGGGGATCGTTGGCCCTCGCTCTCCGGCCGCACGTGAAAAAAGTGATCGCGGTAGAACTTAATCCCGACGCGCGGCGGGTGGCGTTAGAGCGAGAGATGGCGGACGAGATTACGGGGGATCTGCGGAGAGGTATAGCAGTTGCGGACTTGATCATCCTGGCGACGCCTGTTGGCGCCATCCTAAAGATCATTGAACAGCTGCCCCGCTGGCGCCCTGAGGGTTGCTACTTGCTCGATGTCGGCAGCACCAAGGGGCATATTTGCGCGGCAATGGAGACAATGCCCGTACAGTTTGCAGCCATTGGCGGGCATCCCATGTGCGGTAAGGAGTCCTCTGGCCCGGAATTCGC
>JAICPS010000300.1 GCA_025929715.1 Anaerolineae bacterium
ATGAACGAAACCCAAAGCGGCACGATTGCCGACGGCAGCGTTGCCTCCCAGGCTCTAGGCGAAGAGATCGTCTATAAAGTCTACCTGCCGCCCGGCTACGAAACGTCTTCTGCCCGCTACCCGCTGCTTCTCCTGCTGCACGGTCGCGGCGACGACATGCAGGCCTGGACCCTCGTCAAGCCGCTTCTCGACCGCATGATCGGCGATGGCGACATCCCGCCGCTCATTGCCGTGATGCCCGACGCGCCTTACAGCCAGCGCGGCAGTTACTTCGTCGATTCCGCCTACAGCGTTGGCTTTCCACTGGGCCAGCCTGTCGAAACCGCCTTCATCGAAGAGCTTTTGCCGCACCTAGACGAGACCTATCGCACGATTGCGCGCCGTGAGGCGCGGGCCACCGGCGGCTACTCAATGGGCGGCTACGGCGCATTGCGCTACGCGCTGGCCCATCCCGACCTCTTCATGGGTGCTCTGGTGTTGAGCCCGGCCGTCTATACGCCGCTGCCGCCCGTCGATTCCAGCGTGCGCGAGTTCGGCGCGTTCGGTCTCGAGAACGAGCTATTCGTAGAGGAGATTTATCAGGAGAAAAACTACCCGGCGCTCTTTCAAGCCCTCGCGGAGCAGGAACACAGGCTGACCTTTTTCATCGCCGTGGGCGACGACGAGTACAAACACCCGCGCGCGGAGGACCAGGAACACGACCTCGACCTGGAATCGCACCTTCTCTTCAACCGCGCCGTGCGCCTGCCCAACATCACGGCCGAGCTGCGGGTGCTAAACGGCGGGCACGATTGGGACGTGTGGCTGCCCGCCTTTGAGGAAGGCGCGCCATATCTTCTACGCCGCATGGATCTGGAGGCAGATACGCCGGTCACGGAGGCGCCGGAATCGGGCGCAGACGCAACATCCACCCCGCCGGCCGCTGAAGGCGAGACGGCGCTGCTAGGCAGCTCCGCCGAAGACCTGGCAGGCGGCCTGGCAGAAGATGCCGGTGGCAACCTGTTTCTGGCGCTGGCGGCCGGCGGCGCAATTGAACAACACGACCACGCCGGAAGCAAAGACGTGGCGCTGATTAAATACGGCGCGGACGGCGAAAAGCTGTGGACGGCTCAGATGGGCAGCCGGACGACCGAGCGGCCCTACGGCGTGGCCTCCGACGGGCAGGGCGGCGCCTACGTCGCCGGTTACACCGAGGGCAACCTGGATGGACAGCACGAGGGCAACACCGAAGACGACGTCTTTCTGGCGCGCTTCGACGCCCAGGGCGGCCTGCTGTGGGTGGCGCAATTCGGCCAGGCCGACGTTGCCGACCGCGGTTACGCGTTGGCGTCGGACGCGGCTGGTAATGCTTACGTGGCCGGCTATTCCACGGGCTCGCCTGGAGCGGAAAATACAGGCGACAAGGACGTCATCGTAGCCAAATACGCGCCCGATGGCAGCCAGCTCTGGCTGCGACAGTTTGGCACCTGGGGCGAGGACAAGGGCCTGGGCCTCGCGGTGGACGAAGCCGGCAATGTCTACGTCTGCGGCGTGGTGCGCGGCGCGCTGGCGGAGCCGCAGGGCGATTTCGACGCCTTCCTGGCCGCTTTTGACGGCGAGGGCAACCAACGTTGGGTGCAGCAGTTTGGCACAAGCGGCTGGGATCAGGCCGACGCCGTAGTGGCCGGCCCGGACGGCGCGCTGACCGTCACCGGGCTGGTAGCCGGCGAATTCGCCGCGCCGCTTGCCGGGGACAAAGACATTTTCGTGGCTCGCTTTTCCGCCAATGGGGAGCTGCTGGCAGCCGATCAGTTTGGCACAGAAATGAATGACAAAGGCGCCGATCTGGCCCTTTCAGGCGACGGCAGCCTCTATGCGGCCGGCTTCAGCAACGGCGATCTGGCTGGACAGCAGGGCAAGTTCGACGTAATCCTGGCTCGTTACAGCCCCGATCTGCAGCGCGAATGGGTGCGGCAGTTCGGCAGCACGGCCGACGACGGCGCCGACGCCTACGCCGAGCGCAACCTCTTTTTGACAACGGCTGGCGACGATCTCGTCGTCAGCGGCCTGACCCTGGGCAGCTTTGGCGGGCTCACGCCGCTGGGTGCCGGGGATGTGTTCCTAATGCGATTCGTGCCCTAAAACGCTCGTCTACCCAGCAACAACCTCAAATCAACAACCGCATCGGCTCTTCCAGATACTCCTTCAGCTTCTGCATATAGCGCGCGGCTTCGGCGCCGTCGGTGACGCGATGGTCGGCGGATATCGTCGCGCGCATGATGGAGCCAACGACAATTTCGCCGTCGCGCACCACCGCTTCTTGTTGCGCCGTACCCACCGCCAGAATCGCCGCTTCCGGCGGGTTGATGATGGCGATGAAGTTCTCCACGTCAAAGCCGCCCAGGTTGCTCACGGTAAAGGTGCTGCCTTGTACGTCGTCGGGCCGCACCTTGCCCTCTCGCGCCCGGGCGATCATCGCCTTGTTGTCCGCCGCTATCTTCGAAAGGGTCGAGGCGTCCGTGTTCTTCTGCACGACGGTGGTCAACCCCCCTTCGATGGCCACAGCCGTGCCCACGTTAATGTTGTTGTGGTAGACGATCTTGTCGCCGCCGAACGACGCGTTGAGGTTGGGGAAGTCGCGCAACGCCAGCGCCGCGGCCTTGACGATCAGATCGTTGACCGTCACCTTGCTTTCCTCCGGCAGCATGGCGTTCACCTGCTTGCGCAGAGCCAGGACTGCGTCCATGTCGATGGCCGAGGTGACGTAGAAGTGCGGCACCGTGGTCTTACTTTCCACCATGCGCCGGCCGATGGCCTTGCGTAGGCGCGTGGTCTCTACTTCCGTGGTGTCGGGTCCGGTGGGCACAGCAGTTGGCTCCGCCCGCCGTTCCACCGCGGCCTTTTCTGGTGCGGGCGCGGCTGCCGGCTTTGCTTCCAGAAAAGCCTCGACGTCGGCCTTGCGAATGCGCCCACCCGGTCCGCTGCCGCTGACCTGTTTCAGATCCACGTCGTTTTCCCCGGCTATCCGTCGCGCCACCGGCGTGGCCTTCACGCCGTCCGGGTATTCTTCGCCCAGGGCAGCGCCTGCACCCGCTTCGGCCGCGGCCGGCTCGCCATCGGGTGAGGGGGCGCCAGCTTCTGCACGCTTCGGCTCGCCTTCGGGCTCTTCGACTTCCGGCGCTTCGGCGGCCGGCGCTTCGGTTTCGGGTGCTGCGCGCGCCGCAGCTTCCGGCTTGCCGGCGCCGTCGCCGCCCATACCAGAAACGTCTTCGCCTTCCTGGCCGACGATCGCAATATTGTCGCCCACCGCGACCACGGTCCCTTCCTCATACAATTTCTTCAAAAGCACCCCGGCGTTGTTTGCTTCCAGCTCCAGGGTCGCCTTGTCCGATTCAATCTCGGCGATGATCTCGCCCTTCTCAACGCTGTCGCCGACCTCTTTTAGCCAGGAAACAAGCTCGGCTTCGCGCATATCGAAGCCCAGTTTCGGCATCACGATATAGTCAGCCATCACACTATCTCCTTCACCGCCGCAATCACCTTGTCGGGATTGATAAGCGCCATTTGCTCCAGCTCTTGCGAGTAGGGCAGCGGCGTCTCGTCCTGCGCCACTCGCTTAATGGGCGCGTCGATGTAGTCGAACGCCTCTTCCTGTAAGCGGGCCACAATTTCCGCGCCAATTCCATAGCCGCGATGCCCTTCTTCCACCACCACGGCGCGGAACGTTTTCTTGAACGATTCCAGAGCCGGGCCCATATCCAGCGGCCGCAGGCTGCGCAGGTCCACCACCTCTGCCTCCACACCTTCTTTGGCCAGCTGCTCCGCCGCTTCCAGCGACACCTGCAGGCCCTGCGCGTAGGAGATGATCGTCACGTCACTCCCTTCGCGCTTGACTTCCGAGACGCCGATGGGCACCGTGTAATCCTCTTCCGGCACCTCGCCGCGCAGTTGGTAGAGGGTGGCGTGCTCGATGAACAGCACCGGGTCGTCGCTGCGAATCGCCGATTTCAGCAGCCCCTTCGCGTCATACGGCGTGCCCGGCGAGACCACCGTCAGCCCCGGGAAATGGGCAAAGATGACGTCCGGCGTGTGGCTGTGCGTAGCGCCCAACTGCCGCCCGCCGCCGCCCGGCGCGCGATAGACGACCGGCGCCTTCATCTGTCCCCCAAACATGTAATGAACCTTGGCCGCGTGGTTGACGATCTGGTCCAGCGCCAGCATGGCAAAGTTGATAGTCATGAATTCGGCCACCGGCCGCAACCCATTCATCGCCGCCCCGGCCGCCGCCCCGCCGATGACCATCTCCGAGATGGGCGTGTCGCGCACGCGTTTGTCCCCGAACTCATCGTGGAAGCCGCGCGTCACGGCGTAGGTGCCGCCCCACACCCCCACTTCCTCACCCATAATAAAAACGTTCTCGTCGCGCTGCATCTCTTCGCGCAGCGCGTCGCTGATTGCCTGTCGCAGGGTTATCCGTGCCATCTCATGCCTCCACGTAGATGCCGCTGTAAAGCGCTTCGGGTTCCGGCAGCGGCGACTCTTCGGCAAATTGCACGGCCGCTTCGATGCGCTCTTCCACTTCCCCGTCAATCGCTTCCAACGCCTCCTGGTCCGCTGCCTTCTCGTCGAGGATGTGCCGCTCCAGGACGCCGATGGGATCGTCCTCGCGCCACTTTTCCACCTCTTCTTTCGTGCGATAGCGCAGCGGGTCGCCCATGCTGTGGCCCTCGTAACGGTAGGTGATCATCTCCACGAACTGCGGACCCTCGCCGTCTCGGATTTTTTGCAGGCAGTCCTGCGTCGTTTCATAAACCTCCATTACATTCATGCCGTCAATCTGCTCGCCATTCATCCCGTACGCCTTGGCCTTGTCAAGAATTGGAGCGGCCGACGCGCGGTCGACCGAGGTGCCCATGCCATAGTTGTTATTCTCGATAATCCACAACACCGGCAGCTGCCAAACACCGGCGAGGTTCAGCGACTCGTGGAAGTAGCCAATGTTGGTAGCGCCGTCGCCCATGTAGCAGAGCACGGCGTTTTCGGTCTCTCTGTATTGTTCGGCCAGGGCAATTCCGGTCGCCAGCGGCAGGTGCCCGCCGACCACGGCGTAGCCGCCCCAGTAGCGGCGCGATACGTCGGCCAGATGCATCGAGCCGCCCTTACCCATGCTGACGCCCGTCTGCTTGCCTAACAGCTCGGCCATCACGGCGTTGAGGTCCGCGCCAACGGCGATCGCGTGTCCGTGGTCGCGATAAGCGGTGATCACATGGTCGCCCTCAGCTTTAGCCGCGATGGAACCGACGGCGATCGCTTCCTGTCCAATATAGAGATGTAGAAAGCCGCCGATCTTGCCCTGTTGGTAGAGCTCCGCTGAGCGTTGTTCAAAGCGGCGGATAAGCACCATCTGGCGGTACCAATCCAATAGTGTTTCTTTATCCATTCAGGTCTCCTTGTTGTTGGCGTAAGGCAGTGTCGCAGGGATAAAGCCGTTAACGGCTTGTGTTTAGATAGTAATAGTACACCGGCGCAGGCCGTGCATGGGCGGTACTGCGTGGAACTTCAGCCAGTCAATAGTTTAACAAAGATGGGTGCGGCAGGCTAACGTCTTATCCCATCATGCTGAGTGCAACGAAGCATCTCGGCGTGGCACAGAGATTCTTTGCTCCGCAGAGTTCGCTCAGAATCTCAGAATGACGGTCGTTTCATTACTAAAGCCACCATTAACCCATTCGCGCCGTGCGAGACTCGTCGCTACAATGTGTGATCGACAACATAGCTCGGCGAAACAATGAGCAACAAGCCCTTTTTGATAACTGGAAACAGAGGAGCGGGTCGATGGCAGACAATCAGGTTGTACGCATTATGATCGTCGACGATCACCTCGTCATTCGTGAAGGCTTGGGAGCATTATTGGAACCATTTGCCGACCTGCGGGTCGTCGGCGA
>JAICPS010000222.1 GCA_025929715.1 Anaerolineae bacterium
AAACCAGTTGGCTGAACGACTCTAGGGAACCGCAGCGTCCGGTCAATGCTGATCGAGCGTAGATATTCCAGCGCCTCGGCCGTTAATTCAATCAGATAGAGCATTCCAAGTTCACCGAGAAGTATTTCAAGCGTGGTTACGAAGTTATCCCGGTCCGGTTCGTCTATTACATGGAATACGCCCCTGACATAGATGTTCATATCACCGAATTCGTCGTGTAGGGCCTCAGCCTCCTTCAAATCTAGGGCATTAAATACGCGGAACTCAACGTTGGTTTCGTGGGTGTTGGCTTGCTGCGCCCGTCGAACCACCGTTGGGGAGACATCCACTCCGATAACTCTCGGAAAACATTGGGCAAGATAGCCGGTTTGCTTACCGCTTCCACATCCCAGGTCCAACAGAGGTAGGTCGATCTTAGCGTGCTGAAGGAAGCGCTCCATATCCGCCCGAGCGGAATACTCGGGATCAGTTTCCCAGAGCACCCTGGCCTGTGGACCGCCCTGGTCAATTCTGCGCCAATAGCTATCCCAATGTCTCTCATATCGTATTTGTCGCTGATCCATCCGTTACTCCAGTATAAGCTCGCTGAATTTCTTAAGTGCGACGCCTGGTCAGCACTACTCCCAGGCCGATGCCTATGATTAAGGCAGCGGACGCCAAGGCCAGAATCGTCAAACTATTTTGACCAGACGGTGTAGTGACGCCTGGTTGTTCAGAATTGTCCGGTGCGCTCGTTACATCCGACTCGCTTCCTGGTGAAACCTCTACATTCTCTTCAGGCGTTCCCTCATTGATATTGCTGTCATCCTCGGTGGGAGGAACTAAGGTTGGTTCGGGTAACGAAAGCGTTCTAACCGAAACGATGTTTGAGATCTCTTCCTGAGAGGCCCGCAGCCGGTAATAGTGGACCGTATCAGGCGGCAATCCGTTGTCGGTATATTCAAACACGCCCGACTCGAGCGCCGCGACCGGCTCCCAACCTGCGGCTATGTTCAAACTTCGCTCCAATCTCAGTCCACGTCTGTTGTTCTGGCTTTCGTTCCAGACAAGGATGATTTCTGTAGGAGATACAGCCTCGGCAGTCAACGTCGTCACTTCTTGAATGTCAGGTTCTGTATCGACTTCAGCCACACTGGTACTTGCAGGCGTAGGATTAGCCAGGGTCGTCGTTGAGGTGGCTGAGGCAGTATCTGTAACCACGGCTGTTGCAATCGTTGTGGAGGTAGGGGGGCTAGACAAACCAGGGGTAGGCGACGGCTCGCCTGGTTCATCTGTAAAAGCTGTCGAAAAGTAGACCCCGGTTAGCTTGAATCCAACACCCTTTATACCATCCGGTATAGGCGACTCTGGCAAGCGGGAATGAAGTTCAATTTTATAGTAGGGGTAACCCTGTTCGGAATTCCATTCCAGAAAACCAGTCTCCATCCACAAATCACGAATTTCCCCACTTTCGGGCACGATTAACTCATCCTCTGTATGATAAAGTGGTACCCAGACCAACTCCCAGGGCCCTTCCGGCGACGCGCCGCCGTAGATGTTAACCTCACCTACCTCTACAATATGGCTGACATAATACGTAAAAAACTTGAGCTTTCGATGTGACGGATCGGCTGCCACAACCTGGTAAGCATAAACATCTACATAGGGGTAAAGGACGCCAAATTGCTCGGCCCACCTGGCCGCGGTGCCGCAGTAGACTTGCTCAAAACCACAAGTCCCTGAAATGACAATATCTGGCGAAGGGTTTGACTCTTTCTGGCTCGGACCCCACGTGACGCCCTCATTGAGAGGACGGATCCACCCATCGAAGCCGGCATCTGTAGGATCGCTCAAGCTCCGGAACCAGGGGTTGACGATCAGATTGTCTTCAGGTAACTCTGGCACCGGGTAGGCATTGGCGGTTTCATAAAAAAAACTCACCAGCAGCACGATGAAGGCGACCACGATCGTCGCTGACCCCCTTCTAATTTGTGGAAGCTCAAAATTGTACACGGATTACCGTCCCGACTTTCCGGCAATAACTTCTCCGGAATAAGCAGTGAATTTAACGCTTTCGCATCACGTTTTGACGATTGCCTCCAATTGCGCCGGCTGAGTGTCTGAGATAAGGTTTAATAATGGCAAGGTCATTATGTTTGTCACCAGGGCGACAATGGTGATGATCGTGAAGGTCAACGTCGAAATGATCTCCAACTGCAGCCCGATGAGCCCGACGACGAGCACGAGCAGGCCGCGAGCGTTGGTCAGCGTCGCCAGGCCGGCTACTTCGCGCCAGGAAAGCCCAAATGTCCACGCGGGCGCCGCTCCCAGAAACTTCCCACTAATAGCCGCCAGTAACACCAGTCCAACCACAGGCAAGGTGGACAGTGTGATCAGCTTCAGGTCGGTGGCGAATCCGGACTGGGCAAAGAAGACGGGCAGGAGAAAAACCATCGCGACGTCGCGCACTTTGGCGGCGACAGCACGCCGCAGCCCCGGCGCGGCAGGTAGAAGCGTACCCCAGACGAAACCTCCGACCAAAGCATTTATCTCAAGGGCGTGCGCGATCAGGCCATATAAGAGCATACCTGCAAAGATGACCGCCATATCGTTGCCCGTTATCATCTGACCCTGCACTGCGGGCGCAAGCAACCGTGCGAGCGAGGGGCGCACGACGAACCAGGACAGGAGCCCAAAGAGAAGTATCAGGCCAATATTCGTTAGAAAGTCACCATAGCCACTACCACGCGCCACCGTAGCCGCGAAGCTGATATAAGTAAACATGACAACGGTCATGATGCAGGCGGTGGCAATGCCAAGTGCGCCTAAGGGCGTGTTCAGTTCGCCGCGCTCCATGAGAATATGCGCCGCGACCGGAAAGGCTGTCACAGAAAGCGCCGCTCCGATGAATAGGGCGAATGGTAAGACTGAAGCGCCCTGCAGACCGATGTAGGCCGCTTCATGCATCAGGGCGGCGACCGGAAAGCCTATTGCAGCAGGAACCGCGACCGAAAGCACCGCCAGGAGGCCAGCCTGCCTGAGCCGGCCCCGCACTGCGCTCGCATCAAATTCGATCGCGGCCAGGAACATAAACAAGATAAGGCCTAGCGTGGCAATGGCGGCGAGCACCAGTCGTACCTCCGGGGGAGCAACAACCTGGGACAGTTTAGTACCAAGAAGTGTGGGTCCGAGTAAAATTCCGGCCAGGATTTCGCCTACCACCCTCGGCTGGCGTATTCGTACCATAAAGCTTCCCAATAATCGTGCGAGGATCACAATTAAGAAAACGTCAAGCAGAACATAGCTAATCAGCACCGGTCCTGTGAGATTTGACGGCGGGTCCAGACGCATTAACCAGTCAAGCATGTGGTAGACTCTTTGTGCCGAGAGATAAGAGAACTAACAATTAATCTTCTTTGCGGCGCTGAGGCGTCCTATCGCGCCGTGCGCTTGTTTATTGGATTGCCGTGTTGTCTATCGCGTATGATGAAAGCCCATCCCAGTTTCTACGGGACCGAATCGGATCGTCGTCCATCTTCTGGAAGCGGCTTCCTTCCGGGGCAACGCTCGTATCATCGGACCGTGAACGCTGTAAGATGTTGCGCGCTCCAATCAATGCCTCGTTGGGCTGGCGCTCGAAGACGCGTCCCGCGAGGATGTCTATCATTTCTGCCGGATAACGTTGATGAATATAGCGGGCAAAGAGTAACGGTTGTTCCCAAAACATGTCGATGATGTCTTCAAAAACGTCTCCTCCGCTATCGATCAGGCGCTGATATTCGGCAAAAGGGTTGTCGGCGTCGCGATTGGCCCCATTCATGTAATCGGCAATGGCTCCTGAGCCGAATTGGGCTTCTTTCAACGTCAGGAAGAGACCAAAAGAGAAGATGGGATCGACAAAGCGATGAGCGTCTCCAATACACATGAAGCCTTTGCCGGTGAAGCGCTTAATCTGGTAAGAGTAGTTGGGAATAGCGCGCGCTTCTTCGACTAGCTTGACCTCGGGGATACGTCGTTTCAGCTCAGGGCTGATTTCGTGTATTTCGCGGGCCACGTAATCGTGTTTGCTTTCCCGCTGACCCAGGAAATATGCGGCCGGTGCGACGATGCCGACGCTGACAACCTCCGTGTCAAGAGGGATGAACCAGGCCCAGTGATACTTTTCCTTGTAGAAGATGAGCGTATCGCCCTGAGCCGGCCCGAGATCGCGAATGGCGCCGGCCACCTGCGAGAAGATGGCTATCTGTTTGTCATAGTTGCCCCGATACTTGGTACTTGTTACGCCGGCATTGGCCAGGAAAGTGGCCTGTCCAGACGCGTCAACCAAAATCTCAGACGCTACATCCAACATGCCACCATCGGCCATCTTGACGCTCACCCCGCGCACTGCGCCATCGTCATTGAAGAGCGGCTTGGTCGCGCTACCATGTACCAGGGTCGCTCCACGGGCAATCGCCTCGTCGAGCATCATCTTATCGAAATGGTCGCGGCGCACCTGCCAAGTTGTTTGTGGAAACAGATTCCAATTCTCATCACGACCCTGGACGCCCACGTACCACGAATTCTTCCCTTCTGTGCTGTAGACGGTAAGGCCATGCTTGACGACGACGTTATCGGGATCGTCCATCTTTTCCTGCAACCCAAGCGCGCGTATCACACCGCCGCATTCTCCGGTCATGGACTCACCAATGTGATAACGGGGGAACATCTCTTTCTCAATGATCGCCGACGAGATACCTTGCTGAATTAGAAACATCGACATCGCGGAACCGCCAGGACCACCACCGATTATTGCCACATCCACTTTCATGTCTTACTCCTTAAGCCCAAGAGCCTTATAAAGCCCTTCGGCAACCACCCAAGTTAATTTCGAAGCATGAAGCGCTGACGTATTATTGTTTGCTCGCCACTAACCCTGTCATTACGTTGATCGATTCAAAGTTTTCGGGGACCACTTCGTCGTCCTCAACAACGACGTCGAAGTGCTCCTCGATAAAACCGATCAGCCGCAAGAGGGCTAAAGAATCGATAACGCCGCTCGCAAGCAACGACTCGTCAGGGCCAATACTGTCCCGACTTCCCATCAATATCTCATCCAGAATAAAGCGTTCAATGCTGGTCCGAGGGCTCATAACAAACCTCCTATAGAACGGTCAATAAGAAACGGATTATCTTCTAACATCTTTACAACTAGCCTTACAAGAATGGATCTATCAGCACAATCGTATTTTCTAATTAATCACGCGTAACCGGTGAAAAGCCAGGTCTGGGCTTACATCGCACGACGTGTCCTGAAGTGACGGCCGAGCGCTCACCAGTTTCTTGTACTTGCTGAAGATGCTGGGCGACTGCAGAGCGTCGATGACCTTGCTATACTCGTCGTAGCGCTCGAAGAAATCGCCCGCCAATAGAAAGTGACCGACGGACATTGCATCTTGATGCTGCTGGTGGATGGTGTCAGACACCGCCTCCATCTGCGCAAAGTTGATGGTGTTGACCGAGTAGAAAAAGGTGATCAGTTTGAACACCATCTTATAGGCGCCCTCGATGCTCTTGTACGCCTCCACCAGGCCCGCATTGCCCTCTTCCGGCATCGTCAGCCGTCGATGTACACCCTGAGACACCTTGCGCGCGCCGTTAATGGCCAGATAGACGCCACTGGAGAAGATGGGGTCGATGAACGTGGCCGCGTCGCCGACCATGGCGTAGTTCTCGCCATACTTCGATTCCGTGTAGTAGGAATAATCGCCTTCGACGACCAGCGGCTGCAGCATCTCGGCGTTGGCCAACAATTCGCGGGCAAACCGCGAGTAGCTCAACTCCTGCTCGTACAGCGCCAGGCGCCAGTCCTCGACGCCCAGCTGCTCCAATTTCGCCTTCTCGGTCCTGATATACGCGTTGTTTAAGACGACGCCTACGGTCAGCCGGTTGGGTCCCAGCGGAAAAATCCAGAGCCAGCCCTTCTTATCGCCGCCCATGTAGATGATCAGCGACAACCCTTCTTCCAGCCCGCCCCTTAGCGGCGCGCCGCCATAATGGGTCCACAGCGCCGTGCGGTCCAGCTCGGCGTACTTTTTCTTGAGGCGTTGGCGCGTGGCCATGTACGCGTCCCGGCCGCTGCAATCCATCAGAAAGCGCGCCGCGTAGTTCGCCGTTTGGCCATCCGGGCCGCTCGCCTGCACGCTTACGGTACCGTCTGGCCCGTCCAACGCCACACCTGTGACGCGCGTCTCCTCCAGGACAGTGGCTCCGTGCCGCCGCGCATTATCGAGCAAAAGTTTGTCGAAATCGCCTCGCCCCACCTGGAACGAAAGGTAGGTATGATCGTGGATAACCTTATCAAAGCACCAGGTTGTCGACTGCGAGCCGTCGCTATCGATGAAGCGAACGCCAGGCTTGCGCACAAACGTTTCCTTCATCTGCTCCAGAACGCCGAGCTGCTCGAACAGATTGTGGCAGAAGGGCAGCAGGGATTCGCCCACATGGTCGCGTGGAAATTTCTCTTTTTCCAACAACAACACCTGGTGCCCTTGCTTCGATAAGAACGTCGCCGCGGAAGATCCTGCCGGGCCGCCGCCGATTACAATTACGTCGTGATGCGTCTCTGTTGCCATGCTTAATTCCCCTTTTCGATTCGCGTATATCGTTTCGGCCTGGCCGGCCATCAACTCTTTCTAGCTTTTCCGTCAATCTGCGGCCGTCATTGCCTGGAACTGTTCCTGTACCACCGCGTCAATCGGCACGTCGGTCAGTTGGTGCTTAAACACATGATTGTCTGTGGTTTCCACCGCCTCGATGAACCTCCTCATTGCTTCCAGGACCGGTACCTCCCGGCGATCGTATACCTCGCCCTGCAACAAGGCATGCACCTGCTGGCGATACTGCTTCGACTGCATGAAGAGGGTGAACATGGGCAGCAACTTGTAATAGAGGCGGATGAACTCATACCAGATTTCCACCCCGGCCATCATTTTCTCCTCGAACGGCTTGAAGGTTGCCTCGCTGAAGTCATTCGTCTCTAAAGCGATCTTGATCCGTTCGGACGCGTTTTTGGCCCCGTGCATGGCCACACTGACCCCGGAGGAGAAGATCGGATCCACAAAGCGCGCCGCATCTCCGATCAACAAGTAGCCGTCGCCGACGAACTTGGACATCTTATAGCTGTAATCGCCTTCGGTCTTAAAGTCGTTGATGCGCTTCGCGTTGGCCATGGCCCGAGCCAGGTTGTCATTGGTTTGCATTTGCTCCCAGAAGAACTCGTTTGTGTCGCCGCGAGCGACCTTGGCAAAAGCGTCTTTTTCCAACACGACGCCCATGGAAGTGATCGTGTCAGTGATTGGAATCTGCCACACCCAACCGCGCTCGATTG
>JAICPS010000612.1 GCA_025929715.1 Anaerolineae bacterium
AGGCAAAACCGAGCGAATACATTCGCGAGTGGTACTGGTGCACACATGAGCTCGAAGCCATGCCCCATCGTGGCGACCTCAAGAAGCTCATCGATCTTTACGACGGCGAAAATACGACCATGTGGGCCTCAGACTGGCCCCATTTGGAGCGTGACTTACTCGGTGGCATCATGCGCTACAGCATGAGCGACGAGCTGCGCCGCAAAATCCTCGGCGAGGGTGAAGCCATTGGCTACAACCTTAAGCTGCGCACCTATCAAGTCTTTGTCGAAGATGGCCTGGTGAAACTGGTTTTGTAGTTCGGTATTACTGGGCACTGTGCAAAGGGGGCACAAACGGATCCGGGCGGCGTTGTGGCTCACTTCAGTGGCAAGGTGAGCGTTTGCTCGCGGCCTTTGTCTACCAGGGTTACGGGCCATCGCGCTTGGTGGCTCTCCTCATTTGAATCTGAGACCATGACCTGTGCGTGACGGCACTTTAGCAGCAGGTCGCGTTCTGGCGGCCGGTAGCTGCCCTGACGTTCTTCGATGGTCAATCTGAGAGAATCGCCCTGCCGGTCGAGGCGGTAGCGCGTGGTGCAAAAGACGCCGCGCTCGTGGGCGTGCGTTTGCCCGTCGTCCTCATAAAGGGTGAACTCACCGTCGCCGGGGTAGAGCTGCAAAGTCAGTGGCGACAGGCGATAGGCTGCCGTGTGTTGCAGCCCGTCTGGCGCCGTGGGTAGAATGGCACCGGCGCGGACGAAGAGTGGCATCTGGGTGAGGGGCGCGTGGACGCTGATCTGGACTGGGCCGTCGACGATCTGATCGGTCCACCAATCGTACCAGCGACCGGCGGGAAAGTGGACGTCGCGCGCCTGCGCGCCGGAGGTGGTTACGGGCGCGGCCATGAGGAATGGACCGAGCATCACCTGGTCTTGCAGCGTGAAGCAGCGCTCATCGTGGGGAAATTCGTAGAATAAGGGTCGCAGAATTGGCATGCCGGTGCGTGACGCTTCCCAAAAGAGGCTGTACAGGTACGGGAGCAAGCGGTAACGGAGCTGTAGATAATCGCGGCAGATGGATTCGATCTCGGGCCCAAAGGACCAGGGCTCGTGAGGCCGGCTGCCGGTTTCTGTGTGTCCACGACAGAAGGGCATCAAGGCGCCAAACTGCATCCAACGCGCGAATAGCTCTGGCGTGGCATTTTCGCCGAAGCCGCCGATGTCTACACCGACGAAGGGAATACCGGAGATGCCCAGATTGAGAAGCTGGGGCAGCGCCAGCTGCAAATGGTCCCAGCGGCTTTTGTTATCGCCGGTCCAGCAGGCGCTCCAGCACTGGATACCGGCGAAACCGGCGCGGGTGAGCACGAAGGGCCGGCGATCGGGCAGATGACGGCGCAGGCCTTCATATGCGGCGCGCGCCATTTGCTGTCCATACAGGTTGTGTAGCTCAGCGTGGGTTGCCTGCGCGCCGGTGGAGCCGTGCAGGGCATTGTCGTCGATGGTGCCCACGCGACCGCCCCCTTCGCTAAATGGTTTCTCGAAGAGCGTCGGTTCATTCATGTCGTTCCAGATGCCCTGTACGCCCTGGCGGACAAGGCCGCCAATGAGATCGCCCCACCACGCGCGCACGTCGTCGCGAAAGAAGTCGGGCCAGACGGCAAGGTCGGGCCACACGTAGCCGGTGACCGCACTGCCGTCCGCGTGCCGCACGAAGCCGCTTCGCGCCCTCCCCTGCTCGTATACGGTATAGCGCGGATCGACCTTGACGCCCGGATCTACAATCAACACGGCCCGGAAGCCGTCTCTTTGTAGATCGGCCAGCAGACGTTCAGGGTCGGGAAAGCGCGCTGGATGCCAGGTGAATACGCGGTAGCCATCCATGTAGTCGATGTCGAAGTAGATGGCGTCACAGGGGATCTCTCGCCCGCGAAAGCCGGCGGCGACCTGCCTGATTTCGGCTTCTGACGCGTAGCTCCAGCGGCTCTGATGGTAGCCCAGCGCCCACAGAGGCGGCAAGGGCATTGTGCCCAACAGATTGGCGATTGCCTTGCTGACGGCAGCGGGGTCCAGGCCGTAGCTGACGGTGTAATCAAGCGCGCCGCCAGCCGCCTGGAAACGTAACTCATCGGGGCGATGACGGCCGACGTCGAATTGGCTTTTCCAGGTATTGTTGAAGAGCAGACTGTAGGCCAGCCCGGGCTGGAGCGAGAGGTAGAGGGGGACGGCGATATAGAGGGGATCGACGTTCAGGTCGTGTGAGTCCTGCACGGTTGGCGCTGCATCCACGTTCCAGTTGGTCAAACGGTGGCCGCGCTTTTCCAGCGGCCCGGTGCGCTCTCCGAAGCCGTAGAAGCGCTCGTGCGGCGTGATGCGCTTGCTGCAGGCGACGCCTTCGTCACTCCATTGCAGGCCGTCGCCGTCGGCGCAGAAAAGCCGGCCCTGGGCCGTTTGAAAGGAGATGCGGCAGGGATGGCGCTCGACGACCACCTGAAACGCGCCGTTATCGAGGATGAGCCGGTCGTCGCCTTCGGTAAGGCACCCGACCGTTGCCAGTTCGCGTTCCTGGGTGCAGCCGACCTGCCAGGGACGCACCGCCCTACCCTCCCGGTCTGGCGCGAGTTGCACACGGATGGAGGAGGCGTTGAGGATGGAGATGGCGACGCGGGCGCGCGGGCATTGGAGTTGCAAGGTGGTTCCGGTGAAAGAGTAAGCGTGTACTTCTCCGGGGGTGTGCCAGGACATAGAGATTTTCCTTATGGTTGACAAGTAAGCGGTGGTC
>JAICPS010000765.1 GCA_025929715.1 Anaerolineae bacterium
AGGCCAAGCGCAGAGAAAGACCATAGCAGCAACTGCCCTCTTTTTTCGTTCCAGGTAAATCGCGCTCTCGTCCAGGCGCTTTCTGTTGCGCCAATGTTGAAATACGAATGCGCCTACCGCAGCGACGATTGGCAGCAAGGCGGGAAGTAGGCGATGAGCCTGCCCACTGCGCGCGAAATCCCGAATCATTGCGGCATACGCAGTCACATAAAGCGCGACAACAACTGTCGCGAGCATCAAGCCGCGGAGACTATACTGCCACGTCGGTCGCATAGGCCAATCACGTCGTCGCCATGGCCGGCTTCAACGGTGCCGGCGGCGATTGCGGACCGAAGATCGCGCGGAACGCTTCGACGAGCATCAGCACCGCGAGCGCAATCAGAAGCAGGCCCGCCCAGGGCACGGGATCGGCCGGCGCATCCAGCGCCCCATCGGCATTGTAGAACTTCGGCAGCGTCATCTTCACCAACGCCCAAATGCTCATCGTGTACATGACGACTGTCGGCACGCCGGTCACCAGCCACACCAGCGGATTGCGCTGCGTGCGCCACAGCCATACGGTAACACCCAGAAGCGTGAGCGCGGCCAGCAGTTGATTGCTCGCGCCAAACAGAAACCAGAACGTTCGCCAGGCCGGAATCGGATTGCCGGCCGCATCGACGCTCGTACGCATTACCAACAGTAGCGGCACCCCCGCGGTGAGTGCCGTGCCGAGCCATCGGCCGGCCCAATTCTGCAGACCCGTCAGTTCCTGCACGATATAGCGGCCCAGCCGCGTGCAGACATCCAGCGTGTCGTACACGAACGTGGTGAATGCCATCAGGCCGAAGGCCATTGCAAAGCCCTTCGCCACGCCCAGCACGCCGAGATACGCGGCCAGCCCGCCCGCATAAATCTGATTCGGCCCCTTCCCCAGCAGCGAATCGCCCGGCTTCAGGATCATCACGCAGGCCAGCGCGAACACCGCCACCATCGCCTCGAGCAGCATCGCCCCATAGCCAATCGGCTTGGCATCCGTCTCAGTGCGCAGCTGCTTCGACGTCGTCCCCGAGGCAATCAGCGAGTGAAAGCCCGAACAAGCACCGCAGGCAATCGTGATAAACAGGAACGGCAAAAACGTTTCACCGCCCTTGCCCACGGCGTCCCAGCCCTTGAAGGCGTCGTACTCGATCGGAAAGTCGCCAAACATCACGCCAATGGCTCCGACCGCCAGCGCGATGTATAAAAAGAACCCGCCCAAATGACCGCGCGGCTGCAACAAGAGCCACACCGGCACCACGCCAGCAACGAGGCAGTACGCCAATAGCGCCACGTCCCAAATTTTGTGCGCTTGCTGATCCGCCTCGGCGAGCGAAAGTTCCGGATTGAAATGCTGCACGATGAGTCCGACGTCGAACGGTATAAATTGCCCGATCCAGATCACAACGCCCACGAGCGGCACAAAGATCACCGTCGCCCAGCCGAGCGACAATCGCGTGTACCGCAGCAAGAGCCCCATCACGATCGGCAGCAGCAAATACAGCATCGAGCTCGTGGCGATCGCCCCTCCGGTGACGCC
>JAICPS010000611.1 GCA_025929715.1 Anaerolineae bacterium
CTGCGCGGAGTCGAATCCTAATGCTCACCGCGAATATCGCTCGTTGGCGTAGAACTCTTTGCCGTCGACGTCGCTGATGGTGAAGTGGGCGAGGTAGAGTTGGGTGGTGCGCCAATCGGAAGGAGACTGGAGATTGACCGAACTGCGTTCGGGCGAGATTGACCGAACCGCGTTCGGGCGAAATTGGGGAGTGGATAATGCGCGGCGGAAAAAGGTTAGCTGGTAGCCGAAGCGGCGGCCGCCGGGGGCTTGGAGGTTGCCGGTGTAGTACCACCACTCGGTCTGGTATTCGGGGTGCGGGCCGAGGTCGCGGGGGAATTGGATGGCGCCGGGCTCGGTGGCGCGGGCGTAGCCAGCGGTGTCTTCTTCGGCAAGTAGCGGTAGGAGGGAGGCCTGGGCGCCGGCCTGCGCGGGGCGTTGGGAGTTTTGCCACCAGAGCAAGGCGGCGGCGGCGATGGCGATGAGGATGGTGATAACTAGTAGTTTGCGCATTTACTCCTGCCTTATTGCTTCGGCAATGACCAGTTGGCCGAGGCGCAGCGAGGGGTAGACGCCTGCGAGGAGGGCGGCGACAATGGCGACGGCGAAGGCTTGCAGAAAGTAGATAGGTTCGAGGTCCATCTGCAGGGTCCAGCCGAAACTGCGCACGTTGATCACGTAAATGAGAATCCAGGCGAGGACGTAGCCGGTGGGCATGGCCAATAGGCCGGCGGCGGCGCCCATGAGGCCGGTTTCGAGCAGTGTGAGGCGCCACATCTGCTGCAGGGTCATGCCGGTGGCGCGCAGCACGCCCAGCTCGCGGGCGCGCTCGAGCTGCAGGCTCATTAAGGCGCTGAGCACGCCGATGAAGGCCACCACGGTGGCTAGGAGTTGCAGGGCGGCGGTGATGGCGAACGTACGGTCAAAAATATCCAGCGCGTTGCCGCGCACGGCAGCGTTGGACTGCACCACAACGTCCTGGCGCCCGGAGAAAGCCTGCTGCAGCTCACTGACCACGTCGTCGGGGTCCCGTCCCGGCTCCAGAAAGAGTCCCATGGTTGTGATCTGCGCGTCTCCGAAGAGATCCACGTAAATCTGACGGTCCATCAAGATGACGCCTTGATCTGAGGAGTAATCGAACATGACGGCCAGAATGGAAAAGCTGCGCCGGCCCTCGCGGGTGTCCAGGAGGATCTCCGGCGGCGGGATTGGCAGGTCTTCGCGGAGCAGCAGGGGTTGGGAGATGATGACGCCTGCGCCGGCTTCCAGGCGCGACCAAAGCGTATCGTGCTCGCCGCGAACCCAGGCGTAGTCGCGCTGGCCGCGCGAAATGTCACCGCTAGTGGCTACCAACTCCACCGGGCGCTCGAATTGCGGGGACATGACGGAAACGTTGCGGGCTACGATGGCCTGCTCGACGCCGGGCAATGCCGCGGCGCGCTGCAGCGCGGCTTCAGGCAACGCGCCCGTGACCTGACCGGCGGTCAGAGTGGGGGGCGAAAGGTAGACGTCAGCGCGAAGGGTCTGCGTCAACCAGGCGTTGACCGTCTGGCGGAAGGAGCCAACCATGATAGAGACGCCGACGATCACCGAAACGGCAGTCATCAACGCCGCGATGGCCACCGAAGTACGGCTGAGGCTACGCACGATGTCGCGCGGCGCCATGCGCCCGATGGCGCCCAACAGGCGGTCAAGAATGGGACTGAGGACGCGCATAAACACTACGGTAAGCGGAGGGCTGAGCAGGGCAAAGGCGATGAGCACGGTGAAGAGGCCGCCAAAGGTGACGAGCAGGCTGACGCCCTTGAGCCAGAGTAGAAAAGCGCCTGCAGCGCCCAAAATCAGCCACGCGGGGAGTAACCAGGGCACCAACCGCCGCGTGCGGCTTTCCAGTGTGGAGCGCCGCAGCGTCGTCTGCGGATTGCTGCGCATCGCTTCGAGGGCGGGCAAGAAAGAGGCGGCGACAGCGGCGGCGACGCCGACGAGCAGCCCTTTGGCCAGGGTCAGCGGTGGAACAGGCACGTCACGCACGTTTACCACGAAGTAGAGGTCGTTAATGGTCTGAGTCACCAGACGCACCATGACGCGGCCGAGGATTATGCCCAGCAACAGCCCTAGCAGCGAACCGATCAGGCTTAGAAGCGCGGCCTCGGCCAGAATGAGGCGAAAAAGCTGCCCGCCGGTGACGCCGAGGGCGCGCAGGATACCGAAGAGGCGCCGCCGCTGTACGACGCTGAAGGTGACGGTGTTGTAAATGAGGAACATACCCACGACCAGGGCCAGCAGGCTGAGCGCGGTGAGATTGAGCTCAAAGGCGCGCGTCATTTGCTGGATGGCGTTGCTGCGCGCGCCGGCGGCCTCGAGGCCCACTCCCGGCGGTAGAATCCAGCGCACAGGATCCAGGGCGCGCTCATCTTCGGCGATGAGGTCGACGTGGCTGAGGCGGCCGCGCATGTTCAGTATCTCCTGCGCGGTGGCCACATCGGCGAAGATGATGTCGCGCAGCGACCGGCGGCTGGCTTCGTCGGCCGCTTCTAAGAGGCCGGCAATCGTCGCCGTATGCCGGCGTCCTGCCACGTCGAGCGTCACCTCGTCGCCCAAATCAACGCCATGTTCGCGGGCCAGATCCTGAGAAATGACGATGGTGTTGGGCCGGCTGAGGAAAGCCAGCAAGCCCTCAATGCCGGCGTCTGAACCCTCTGAAGGGCTCAAATAGTCGCGAAAGGGAGGTTCGGCAAAGGGATCGATCCCCACTAGCCGCAAGGGTTGGCTGCCCAGAGCTTC
>JAICPS010000270.1 GCA_025929715.1 Anaerolineae bacterium
ATTGAACTGACCTGGGTGGACGGCGGCGAAAATGAACGCGGCTACCAGATAGAACGCAGCCCTAACGGCGTTTCAGAATGGAATGTAGTCACCCGTGTGCCGTCAGACGCAACGCTCTTTATCGACGAGGGATTGGCTCCCAACACGGAATATTTCTACCGCCTGACCACCTCCGCCGTCGACGGCTCGAAGATTTCGAATGTAGCCTCGGCGACGACAGAGTGATTTGGTTATTATTCGCGACGCATGTCTTGTGCCAGGGCAACCGCCTGCGCCGGCGACAGCGCCCGGCCTTCCGCCCAGGCGCCCGCAAAGCTCGCGTCATCCGACTGAGCACGGGCGGCCGTAACGTCCTGCTCGTGCCGGCGGCGTTCTCCGGTCGGCAATAGGGCGCCAATGGCCTCGCGCACCGCTTCGGCCGCTCCGCACAAACGCGCTGCATCTAGCGGTCTGCTTTCGACAGACGCCAGCGCCGCGTAAGCCTCCAACGAATCGGCAATGCTCCACTGATCACCCAGCGTGCGACGGATCTCCAGGCACTGGGCAAAGAGCTCACGAACGGCCGCGACGTTACCTTCGCGCAAGGGCACTTCCCCCAAATTCCTGAGAATGACGGCGACCCCTCATTTATCACCCAGCTCACGCTTAAGCGATAGACTTTCGGTCAGGAGTTCGCGGGCTCCGGCGTAATCTCCTTGCTCGAAAAGGACGCCTCCCAAATTGCCAACTGTGATCGAAATGCCGCGCACGTCGCCAAACTCCCGTTTGATAGCGAGGCTTTCCTCCTGCAAGCGGCGCGCGGCCTCATACGTTCCCTCTTTGAAAGCCACCAGTCCAAGGTTCCCCAATGCGACGGCAATGCCTTGTCTATCCTGCAGATCTCGTTTGATCGCCAGGCTCTCTTCGTGAAAACGGCGCGCCCTCTCATAGTCGCCCTCGTCCATGACCAGGTTATCCAGGTTGTTCAGCTGAGCAGAAATGGCAAGCCTGTCACCGTCCGCCCGCTTGATGGTCAGGCTTTCTTTATATTAGAGGCGGTCCGCCGCGTAATCCCCCTGATTCTGGCGACAACTTTGCCGGCTGGACCGGGGCGCCGGGATGCGGCGGCAATCCTGTTTGTACGTTCACGATGAATTTTGGTAGCCCACAGACAATCGTCGTAACTGCAAAATTCGTTCCCTGATTAACCGCGTGGGAAACCTGCCTAATGTATTGGCCTACGGCCGATGCCGTAGGCCAATGCCACCGAAGTTTGCAACGAGCAACGAGGGGTCAACATCATGGCCGTTCATGCAAATAATCAACGCTATCACTCTTATCTCTTGCGCCTGTGGCCGGCCGGCGAGCCGAGGGTGCGGGTGTGGCGAGCTTCTCTGGAGAACCCGCGTACCGGCGAGCGCCTGGCCTTTGCCTCCTTGGAGAGGTTGTTTGCCTTTCTGCAAGACCAGACGGCCGAGTTCACCTGGGGGAGCAATGATCGCCGGATAGATGAGGACAAATCAGGCTACCAATTAGAGGAAGCAAGTGGCGCATCGTAGCCTGGATAGGTATAATAAAGGTTCACTGTCAGGCTTAACGCTGCGGTAATAATGAGGATGGGTGGCCGAGCGGACTAAGGCGCACGCCTGGAGAGCGTGTGGGGCGCAAGCCCTCGTGGGTTCGAATCCCACCCCATCCGCTACAGTAAGGGCGGTTCGCGAACCGCCCGCACATCCGAAACGCCCCTACCGCAACAACTCCGCCACCTTCGCCGCCAAATCGTTCACCGAGAACGGCTTGGCAATCCAGGACACAGCCCCTTCTTCGAGCAACAAGCGCTCGCCGTCTTCCAGTGGATACCCGCTCATAATAATCATCTTCACGCCGGGGTGGCCAGCCTGAAGTTGCTCATGAAGCTTCAACCCGCCCACCTCCGGCATAATCATGTCGCTAAGCACCAGGTCGATGCGTTCGCCCTCGCCGGCGAACACCTCCAGCGCCGCCTGCCCGTCGCCGGCCGAGATCACATTGTATCCCAGCGCCTGTAGCGATTCCTGTACAGCAATGCGCGCCCACTCCTCGTCCTCTACGAGCAAAATGGTGGCTTCGCGCGGCGCAGACGCAGCCTGCTCTAAGGCAGGAATCTGCGAGTCGGTAGGCGCGCAGCCGGTATCCACCAGGGGCAGATAAATAGAAAAAGTAGCGCCCTGCCCGGCGGCGCTCTCCACGGCGATGAATCCTTCATGTTGGCGGATGATGCCGTAGACCTGGGCCAGCCCCAAGCCAGTGCCCCTGTCCGGCGCCTTTGTGGTGTAAAAAGGCTCAAAGGCGTGCTGCACCATCTCCTCGTTCATACCCGCCCCGTCGTCCGCTACCATGATCCGCAGCCAGACCCCTGCTTTCATATCGGGGACGGGAGGCGCCTCCAACGGATCGAGGGTCAGCATGGCCAGATGCACTCTGAAATCTCCGCCGTCGGGCATCGCGTCGCGGGCGTTAATTGCTAGATTCGTCACTGCCTGCTGCAACCGCGTGGGATCGGCCAGCACAATAAACTCTGGCTGCTCAAACGTGAGCGAAAGCGTGATACTCTCAGGCAGCGTGCGCTCAAACAACCTGAATATCTCTTTGAAGAATGGCACCAGATCCACGGCGGTTCGTTCCATCGCCGAGCGGCGGCTGAAGTCGAGGATTTGCCTGATCAGGTTAATGGCGTGATTCGCCTGGCGGTATATGGTGTCCAGGCCGCGTCGCTCCTTTTCGGTCAGATCGTCGCGCCGTTGCAATATCTGTGCATAGAGCACGATGGCCGACATCACGTTGTTAAAATCGTGCGCGATGCCCGCCGCCAGCTGGCCCACCGCCGCCAGTCGTTCTTGCTGCTGGACCATCACCTGCATGCGGCGCACCTCCGTCACGTCGCGCAGCACCAACAGCCAGCCAAGATTCTGCCCATCTTCCACCACAGCATGCGCGGCTGCCCTGAATTCGCGCCGTGGCGCCCTCAGCGTGATGACAGCTTCTTCGGCTCCCGCCGGCTCTTGCAGCAGCGATTGCAAAGGTCGTCCACCCAACGTCTCGATGCGCCGGCCAATCAACGACCCAACCGCGTCGCCGTCTTCGAGCCCCTCCGTTAGCGCAGCGGCCCCCGTTAGCGCAGCGACGTGGTGCACAGCCGCCGGATTGGCCAGCACCACGCGCAGGTTGCCGTCCAGCAGCAGCAATCCATCTTCGACGGTATCCATGATGCGCTGCATCTGAAACGCCTGTTCTTCTAACTTGTCAAAATAAAGCGCGCGCTGTAGCGTCGAGGCCAGCATATCGGACACCGCTCTGAGGACGCGCAGGTCGCCTTCGTTGAACGGTTCCGCGCGCAACAGCCACAGAGCGCCAATCAGCGCCCCGCTGGAAACAAGGGGCAGATTGGCCATTGACGAGTCGGATAGCGCCTGGGGGCCGCGGAATTCTTCAGGTAGCTGCCTCAGGTTTTCTACAGTGAAGGGTTGCTCGCTACCGGGCACTCGACCTGTGGCTCCCGGCTCTAATGTGAAGCTCTGCCCCATGTATTTATCATAGGACCCGTGAACGTGCTTGATGGTAAGTTTCTCCTGCTTCGCATCCGTCAGGAGTACAGCGCCATGTTCCACGTCGGCGAGGGCACTAAGCTGCTCGAATATCGTCTGGTAGATTTCAGGCGCCGATTGAGCGCTGCGTAACGCGTCGGTGACGAGCGCAATGGCTTCCAGCTCGCGCTCGTGCTGGCGCTGCTCCGTCACATCGCGGTCGATGCCAATGTAACCGACCGGCCGGCCCTGCCGGTCGCGTACCAGCGAGATCGAGATGCACGCCCAGAAGCGAGAGCCATCTTTGCGCTGCTGCCGCACTTCGCCAGCCCACGAGCCGGCGACCATAAGTTCCTTCAACTGTCGTCGCCGCTCCTCCGGCGTCTGTTCACTGGAAATCAGGTTCAGCGCCGTCAGCGGCCGTCCCATCGCCTCTTCTCGCGAGTAGCCGTACAGCGCTTCGGCCCCTTCGCTCCAGTACACGATGCGCTCCTGCATATCGCAGGCGACCACCGATTCGTTGACGCTGCCCAGCAGCTGCGCCTGGAAGCGCAGCCTCGCTTCGGCGCGCTTCTGTCCGGTGATGTCCCGCGAGATGCCCGCAATACCCACAAGCCGGCCTGTACCGTCCAGAACGGGGGCCACGCTGAGCGAGATGAAGATAGGCCTGCCTGTGCTGGTCATCCGCACCGTGCTGTAATTCGCCACGGTCTCCCCGCGCCGCATCTTTTCGATCATAACCAGCTGCTCATGCTCGCGGTCTTTTGGGCACAGCATTCTGGCGTGCCGGCCGATTGCCTCTTGCGCCGTATACCCGTACAACTTCTCAGCGCCAGAGTTCCAATTACTGATCACCCCGTCCATGTCGATCCCGATAATGGCGTCTTGCGCTGATTCCACCAACGCCGCCAGCTGCGCGCGTCGTTCTTCGACGCGTTTGCGATCGGTTATATCGTCCAGCGTAGAGTAGACCTGGTAGGGCTCGTCTTCACCGGCGCGGAACTGGGGGATCGAGTTGACCACAACCCAGCGGTAAGCCTCTTCATCAGGTGAGTAGATCCCCATGACCACGCCATAAATTGCCTTGCGCGTGCGCATGGCCGTGCGCCCCGGCCGCTCTTCGGGCGGGAATGGCGATCCGTCCTCACGAACCAAGTAAAGGTCGTCGTTCAGCACTTCTTCTCTGGATATATTGGCGTTCGTGACGCCTATCATGCGTTCCGCTGCGGGGTTAATGTCTATGATCCGGCCGGAACGGTCCTGATAGATGACCCCCTGTGCCATCGTCTCGAACAGGGTGCGATAGCGGACTTCCGATTGTTGCAGTGCATCCATCGCATGGCGCCGCTCCAGCTCAGCCTGTAGCATGCTGCACAATGCCTCCAGGCTAGTTCGTTCTTCGACAAGAAACGGCCCCTCGTCGACCACGGGACGTTCCTCGAGGTAGCACACCTCGACGGTCCCCTCATGACCGCCGGACACGGAAAACACCGCGCGCTGCAGCCACCGTGTCACATGGAAATCGCTGGTGGTCACTTCTAAATCGCCGTACCGGATGCGACCGACTGTTATTTCCGAATACCGCCAGGCGGCCGGCAGCAAATCGACGATCGCCTGCAACAGGTCGGGAAGCGGCAGACTTTCGGCGTTGATCAGCTGCCCGACATAGTGCAGCAGGGTTAACTCTTTAATCCGCTCCCGTAGGCGGGCGAGCGCCTCGGCGCGATCCTTCTGTGCCAAACTGCGCGCGGAGATAAGCGTATCCTCAAACAGTTCTCGGTAGTGCTTATCCCCTGCCCTTAGCGCCTTTTGCATACTCGTTCGTTCCGTCTCCAGGCTGATTTTCTCGAATTATCCGCGAGCCAGGTTTAAAAGACAGTCACAAGAGCACCAGGATGGAAAACATCCCACCGTCCACGGCCCGGCACGACGCGCCGAAAACGTTCCCGCTAAAATAACGACCACAAGCGGCGCTGTCAACGAGCGTCGGAGCTTAGTTATCTACTACACATGTTTCAAGGGAGAGCGAGAGCAAGAGAGTGTCCGAACTTCGTTCGGGCGAGCTAGAGGTTTCGTCCTCTAGCTCCCTCCTCTTCGCGGATCTGTTATACTGTAGCAATGCAGCTCGAATTCGACGGCGAAATCTGGTTCTGGAAAGGACCCGCCCCATGGTACTTCGTTACTGTTCCGGCTAAGCAGAGCAGCGACCTGAAGGAGATATCAGGATTCGTGACTTATGGTTGGGGGATGATTCCGGTACATGCTCGGATCGGCAAAACGGAGTGGCAGACTTCTTTGTTTCCCAAAAATGGTCGCTACATCGTTCCCATTAAAGCGAGCGTCCGAAAAGCGGAAAAGCTTGAGGAAGGTGACCAGGTTACTGTACGGCTCGAACTTGGTTGAAAGACGAACCGAGTGGCTATCCGTTTTGGAAGATTTACTGAGGTAATTAGATTCCGGGTTCCGCGGCACTGACGTGCCCGCTGCCAGCCGGCGCGCCCCTCCCATCACACCCCAAACAAATACCGCGTCCCCTCCTGCACGTTCCGCAGCAGCGCCTCGCTCACCAGCGATGAAAACATCGCTACGTACCCCATTTGCCCTTGCCAATACTCATCTCCGCTTGCCCCATCATACCGGCCTACGTGGAAAGGATCCGCCGTCGCCGTCAGGGTGGGGGTGTTCCCGCCCACCGCCGAGCCGTGCAGGCTGTTGACCATCACCGTGTAGCTGTCCAGCGGCGCGATATAGCCCGCCGCCACGAAGTTCCACTGGTTCAGCGTCAGCGCCCGCGAGGCCGGCGCGTCGTAGCTGTCTGTGCTGGCCACCACTCTCACGCGCATGGTGTC
>JAICPS010000463.1 GCA_025929715.1 Anaerolineae bacterium
CAAACACGGCAACCGATATGCGGAGGCAACAATGACCTGGAAAGCAAGTGGCAAAACAGATCTTCCGTTGGCCGGCGACGAGCGCGAGTGGGATGGCGACGAGGCCGAAGACGCCATCTTCAAATGGGCCGGATGGCCTGACGACAAAGACCCCAAAAAGGCGCGGCAGGCATTCTTTGCCTACAACGACGGTGAAGGCGAGCTTAAGGGAAGCTACAAGCTGCCCTTCGCCACGATTATCGGCGGCAAATTGAAAGCTGTCCCACGTGGCATCCACGCCGTCGCCGTCGTCCTGGAAGGTGGCCGGGGTGGCGTGGACCTTCCAAAGGACGTCATCGCCGACGTGCGCGACAAAGTAGAAAAATATTACAAGAAAATGGGCGAAGAAGTCCCCTGGTAGCGCAACTCTGTACGTCGATTTGGTAAATCGACGCCGCGAAATAGCATTTCGCGGCACACACTTCACCTTAAGCCGCCTCTAAGCTAATATAGGGCCAACTGGGTCTATCATATAAACATCGCGACCCCTGTACTGCACTGTCATCAGTCGAGTGTTTAGGGAGTCGATGCTCTGTTGGCCAATGAATTCAATGGCTTCGCCGCTGCGTATTCATTAATACGCCATGCGTAACGACGCGGCGCTAAAATGCGCGCCGTTCCGTTTGAGAACAATGTATGCAAGCAAGCGATGAAGAACTGATGGTCCTCGTCTCCGTCGGCGATGCGGAGGCCTTGGAGGTTCTGTACAATCGTTACGCGCTGGCGGTGATGGGTCTTATCATGCGCATTGTCGAAGATCGCGGCGAGGCCGAGGAATTAGTGCAGGAATCCTTCTGGCGCGTTTGGAGCCGCAGCGATGGCTTCAATCCGCAAAAAGGAACCTTTACAAACTGGCTCTTTACAATCAGCCGCAATCTGGCCCTAGACAAACGCAGGCGTCAAACGGTCCGGCCGCAGGCTGCGCGTAACGAGACCGAAGCATTGCAGATGGAACTGAGCTACGACAGCAGCGTGAACGTGCCCGACTCTGCCTGGAGCGCCATCAGGCACCGCCAGGTGCGGCAGGCTATGACCAGTCTGCCGCTGGAACAGTATGAAGTCATCGCACTCGCTTATTTCGAGGGCCTGACCCGCCGTGAGATCGCTCAGCAAACAAACACACCATTGGGCACCGTTCACACGAGAGCGCGCCTGGCATTGAGCAAATTGCGGCAGTTGCTGGACGTAGCGCGCGAGGAAGAGGTTTGAAAATGCTCGGGCCGGTCTCTAATTGGGTCATTTGACCCAACCCGCGCCACAGCAGGAGCGATATGAGGGATTCTGAAGACATCACGGCACTACTCCCGTTCTACGTATTGGGCGCCCTGACCGAGGAAGAAGAAGCACAGGTCGAGGCATATTTAGACGACCATCCGCAAGAACGCGAGCGCCTGCTCTCACAATTGGCCGGCGCCGCCGACGTGGCATTTGAGGCGACGCCCATGGAGCCTTCAGAAGAGGTGAAAGAAGCGCTGATGAGGCGTGTGCACGCGGATAGCCGCGCGAGATCCGACGGCCGCGCCGCCAGTCACGACCGCCGGCCTGTGGTGGAACGGCAAATTGAGCGCGCACACCGCGATCAGGCACGGGTTCCTGCCGTCTCCAGGCGCTTGTCGCCCGCGTTCGCCTTCGCCGCGTTCGCCCTGCTGGCGCTTTTCCTGCTTTCGCTGTGGACCGTTTCGCTCTACGACCAGGTGAACAGACTCGCATCCGCAAATGAAACGTTGCAGGATGAAGTAACCGTCCTGACCGGCCGGGTGGACGACCTGACGGCGCAGCGAGAAATCTTGCAGCAAGAGCTGGATCGCCAGTCCGAGCTGGTCGCTCTCCTGGCAGCCCCTGCCCAGACTCTTGCGCTCAGCGGCACAGAACCACAACCGCAAGCGTTCGGCCAGTTCCGAATTCTGAGCGACGCCAGCGCCGTTCTCGCCGTCTCCCAGTTAGAGCCACTACCCGCCGGCCGGGTCTACCAGCTTTGGCTGATACACGACGACGTCCCTGTACCCGCCGGCACGTTCCAGATCGGCAGCGATGGTTTTGGCCTGCTGAATGTCGAGCGGATCGATTCCATCTCCACGCTCGACGCCATCGCCGTCTCCGAGGAGCCTGACGGCGGCAGCCTGGAACCCACCGGCGACATCGTAATGTTCGGCGAAGCCTGATCCCCATAGAGACTGGCCCCAGCTGATTGAACAGATTCATAGATGCAAGCCAGCGCCCGCTGCGTAATACACGGTAAAGGCGCCAACGCGCCTACCGAACCCACATTGCGTTTTCTGGAGTGCTGGCATGACCCCACCCTACCGCCGCAGAACTCTGCGTGTACTGATAGCCCTGATTCTCCTGGCCATCCTCATCTTTGCCGGCACTGAACCGGCGGCTGCTCATCCATTAGGCAACTTCAGCGTCAATCGTTACAGCCGGCTCGAGCTCGAATCCGGCCGCATTCAAATCTTCTACGTCGTGGACATGGCCGAAATCCCCACCTTCCAGGAACGGCCTAACATCGACGAAAACGGCGACGGCGAGCTAAGCGTGGCCGAACGGGACGACTACCTTGCGCGGCAGGCTGCCGCGCTGCGTGACGGCCTCGAACTACTCGTAAACGGGACACCTCTGGAGTTGGAGCCACAAGACCAGCGGCTGCTTTTCACACCCGGCGCGGGCGATCTGCCCACCATGCGCATCGAAGTGACGTTTGTGGGCAATCTGCCGCAGGGCACAGAAGCGGCGCAGGCGAGCTATGAAGATCGCAATTACCACGACAGGCTTGGGTGGCAGGAGATCGTCGTCCGCGCGACCGATTCCGCAACACTGCTCAGCTCAAGCGTGCCCTCGGAAGACATCAGCCAGGCGCTGCAGAGCTACCCCCAGGATCTATTGCAAGCGCCGCCGTCCGTCAGCAGTGCCGCCTTTCGCTTTGAAACGACCGCCACCGTCGCCTCCGGTACCGTCGATGTTCCGGATGCAATCACAAGCCTCCTACCCGCTACGTCGCAATCGCAGTTTGGTAGCGAGGCCGTCGCCGGCCTCGTCGCCGTTCCCAACCTCGGTCCAGGGGTATTATTAACCGCCTCGCTCGCCGCCTTTGTGCTGGGCGCGGCCCACGCGCTGACTCCCGGACATGGCAAGACCATCGTCGGCGCCTACCTGGTGGGCTCGCGGGGCACCGCCTGGCACGCGCTCTTTCTGGGCCTGACCACTACGGTAACGCACACGTTGGGCGTTTTTCTCCTCGGCCTCCTGGTTCTCTTTGCTTCCCAGTTCATTCTTCCGGAAAGCCTTTACCCCTGGCTGGGCGTGCTTTCAGGGCTGCTCGTCGTCACCATCGGCGCTTCGCTGCTGCGAAACCGCTGGCGGGCGCGTAATAGCCATCATCACCACCATGGTCACGACCACCATCACCATGAGCATGGCCACGACCACGATCAGCACAGCGACCATAGTCACGGCCACGACCATCACCACCATTTGCCGTCCGGAGACGCGAGTTTGCGCAACTTGCTTGCGCTCGGCATCTCCGGCGGCCTGCTGCCCTGTCCCTCCGCCCTGGTCCTGCTGCTCAGCGCCGTCGCCCTGCAGCGTGTAGCTTTCGGCCTGTTTCTCATCGTTATATTTAGCCTGGGCCTTGCCAGCGTACTCACCGCCGTCGGCCTGGTGTTGGTCTACGCCGGCCGCCTCTTTCAGCGCCTGCCGGCTGGTAATAGTCGCCTGCTCGCGGCCCTGCCCATTGCCAGCGCCCTCTTCATCACCGTCGCCGGCCTCGTCATCACGCTAACCGCGTTGCAGCAAGCGGCCGTTCTCTAAAAACCACCGCCCACTTTACTAGTTGCAATCCTGCAAACTTGCAAACCTGCAAACCTGCAACATGACCTTAGACCAAAGGAGC
>JAICPS010000399.1 GCA_025929715.1 Anaerolineae bacterium
AACCTGATCGTGCCCGACGGAGACGCTCGCCGCATCATGAAAGAGACCGAAGGCTGGATCACCGGCCTGCTGCTTTCGGCCCAGACGATGTGGCAAGGCATGGTCGAACAGTTGCAGAACGCCCGCGTCTCCGGCGTCGACCTCTACGACTACCTGGCGCAACAGGTGCTGATGCGGCAGCCGGAAGACGTGCAAGAGTTTCTGGTACACTCCGCCTTTCTCGAAGAGTTCGACGCCCGGCTCTGCCGCGAGGCGCTGGGAGAGATTCTAGGCGACCAGGACTGGCAGCAGATGATCGACTTCATCGCGCGGAGCAATCTTTTCGTGCTGCCGGTGGGCCAGGGTTGGGTGCGCTACCATCACCTTTTCCGCGATTTTTTGCAGGCACGGCTGGCCAGAGCCGCGGCCGACCGCGTGGACCGCGTGCGCCGCCGCATGGCCGAGGTCTACGCCGGCCGGCGCGAATGGGAGAGGGCGCACGACCTTTATCAGCAGTTAGGCGACGTGCAGGCCACTGCCCGGCTCATCGAGTGCGCCGGCACCGATCTGGCACAGCAGGGCCAGTTGGCGACGCTCTCCGAATGGCTGGATGCCTTGCCCATCGTCGTCTCTTCTCCCGCTCTCAAGTCGCTGCAGGGCATTGTCACGACGAGTCGCGGGCAGCAAGAACAGGGTATGGCCCTGCTGGACCAGGCCATCGAGGAATTGCAAAACGGTCAGGACTGGGAGCTGCTGGCGCGGACGCTGATCCGCCGAGCCACTGCGCGGCGCTTCTCCGGCCAATACCGCCTCTCCGTCGAAGACGCCGACGCCGCCATTGACCTGGTTACCGATCATCAGCTTGATTTATCGGTCGCCGAAGCGCTGCGCGTCAAGGGCATCAGCCGCTTCCACTTTGGCGAAATGGAGCCGGCCCTGCACAGCCTTAGTCAATCACAGGCCCTATTACAAGCGGCGCGCGACGACGGGAACTTGGCCCTGGTACAGATGGACATCGGCGTAATCTACGAGGCCATGGGTCGCTATGAGCAGGCGCGCGCTGCTTACAGCGGCAGCATCGACTATTTCCGGCGTACTGGCGACTACCAACGGCTGTCCACCGCCCTCAATAACCTTGCGGTGGTGTGCCAGGTCATGGGCGAATACGAGCTGGGCTGGGAGCTGCTCTCGGAGGCGCTCGAAGCGGCGCGCCGCAGCGGCCTGGTGCGCAAGGAGGCCCTCATTCTCGCCAGCGTCGGCGACCTCTATGCCGATCTGGACATTCAGGAAGCAGCGCGCGACGCCTATTACCAGGCGCAAGAAATCGCCGAGCGCGTACAGGAGTATTTCCTCATTCTTTACCTGACGCTCGCCCAGGTCAACCTGGCCATCGCCAGTAATGATTTCGCCCTCGCTGACTACCTGCTGCAGACGGCCCGCGAAATGAGTCTCGGTGAAGCCGCCTTTGAAGCCGGCCTTTACCGCCTGACCGCGGGACGCGCCGCGCTGGCCCAGGACCGGCTAGACGAAGCCACGCGCCACCTGCAGGCGGCTGCCGCCGTCATGCAAGACGAGCAACCTCTCTATGGCGCGCAGACGCATTTTAATCTCGCCCTGGCGTACCACCGCCAAAATAAGAAAGAAGACGCACTGGTTCAACTGAAGCAGACCTTCCGCCTGGTTCCCGACCTCGACCAAAATATCTTGGTCATCCCCGCACGGATCGGACGAAACCTGCTGGAAGCCGCTCAGGAAGAGCCGGAGCTGAGATACCGCGCCAACCATCTATTACAGAAAGTCGATCGTTTCGAACGCCAGTTGCCCGGTCTGCGGCGCTTCCTGCGCCAGCGGGCTCTCCCATCGATTGCTTTCGGACCGCCCGAATTGGTGGTGCGCTCCCTGGGCAGCGAAGAAGTGCGGCTGGACGGCCGGCTGATCACCATCGCCGACTGGCAGACGCGCACGGCTCGGGATCTGTTCTTTTTGTTGTTGGCCCGTCCGGAAGGACTGACCAAAGAAGGGATCGGCCTGGAAATCTGGCCTGACGCCGCTCCCGGGCAATTAAAAACGCGATTCAAAAATGCCATCTATCGCGTAAGGAGGGCTTTGGGCCAGGAAGTAATTCAGTTCGGGGATGATCATCTCTATAGCTTTAACTGGGCCATGGATTACAAGTATGACGCGCAGGCGTTCGAGACAACGCTGGACCAGGCCGCAGCCGAAACGCGGCCCGAGAAGCGCATCGCGCTGTATCAGTCCGCCCTCGCGCTATATGGTGGTGATTACCTACCCGACGTAGACCAGGAATGGGTTGTTCCCGTTCGCGAAAATCTGTACCAGCTCTACGTGAACGCCATGCTAAACCTCGCACAATATCACCTGGAGCAGCAGGAATTTCGCAATGCACTGCAGTGGACACAGCAGTTACTCGAAGAGGATCAGTGCCACGAAGAAGCGCATCGCGTGGCCATGCGCGCCTATGCCGGCCTGGGCAACCGTTCGGGCATAGCGCGCCAGTTTCAGATCTGCCGAGACGCCCTTTGGGAACAGGTCCAGGTGCCGCCATCGCCGCAAACACTCACGCTCTACGAGAGGCTCGTGCAGTAAGTTCGTCGTAGGCGCCCACTGAAAGTGGGTCCTTTAGTGCCCGTGCCAGCGCTAAGGCGCCAACGACGAACCCAGGCCACCTGACCACCCAGCACCACAGTACTGTATTGTTCGTATAAGGAATCCCTGTTGCAGGGCCGCCCGGATTCAGGATGCGGGATCGGCAGCATCTGGCTCGCCAAAAACTACGGTGAATTTCTAGCCAATTGCCGGCAGTTTTTGTTTTTCCCCACTTTGAGCCTGTTTTGCAGCCACCTTTGTATCCCCCGGTAGCCCACAATGGCGACAGTTGTTTAATTCAGTCATATTTAGAGTGAGGATGGAGGTCCAAAATGAAGGAAATGTTCAACCGCAAGTGGTCCAAAGTGAGTTTATCGAAAGAGCAGTTGCAAGTATTGATCATCGTGATCATCCTCTTGCTGCTAGTGGTGGGTAGCGGCGCGCCGTCCCACTTCGGCGGATGGGGCGGTACATAATCTAATGCACTTACTGTTACTCATCGTCGCCGTCGCCGTCGTCCTGGTGCTGGGCCACGCCCGGCTCACGGGTCGCACACTACAGAAGGTCGAGTTCAGTATGGTGGGGCTCGTCCCTGCAGCAGTGATTCCTCAACTTCTGGCCTTCTACTTTCCCGCGACGCGAATCTGGCTGCCCGATCTGCTGGCACCTGTGATTCTGGTCTGGTCCCAACTGGTCCTTCTCGGCTTCGTCTTGCTCAACAGCAGGCGGCCCGGAATGCGGCTCCTGGGGCTGGGTCTGGCGATGAACTTTGTGGTAATCCTTACCAACGGCGGGATGATGCCTTTGACCCCACAAACGGCAAGCCGGCTTTCGCCCATAGATTTGTGGGCAGCCGGCTCCCGCTTTGGTACGGGTAAGAGTGTGGTGATGCCCACTCAGACCACCGCGTTTTGGAACCTGTCCGACCGCTTGATGCTGCCCGACTGGTTCCCGTACCAGGCCGCGTATAGCCTGGGAGATGTCTTAATTGTTGCCGGTGCGCTGGCGCTCTTATGGGCCATGACGCACGGGAAAAAGCAGGAGCCCCAACCGCTGCAGAGACCAGGTCACGTCATTCGTGACGGCGTCATCCGGTCAGTCGGATCGGGCATCCGCACGGTCTCTGAATACGGGCCACAGCATATTGGAGGTTAAGTTCGATGAACAGTGCAATTGCAGCCGCACCAGGTCCGGCTAATCTATTCGCCCTCAACAGCAAACGCGCCGATCGTGGCCGCGCCGGTCATGGCGTTAGCTCTGACTACGCGCCAAACAGAGAGGTAAGCAAGCTGTTGACCGCGGCCGTGGTTAGCAAGGCCTTCTGCCAGATGCTGTTGACCAATCCCGCCCAGGCGCTGGAAGATGGTTACAACGGCATGCGCTTCGCTCTATCCAATCAGGAAAAAGAGTTAGTACTCTCGATTCAGGCCAAGTCGCTTTCCGAGCTGGCGAGCCAGATCAACAGCCGCAACGGAAATATCGGCCAGCCTGCGCCCCTGGTTCCACCGCTTATGCAGGTGTGAGGATAATGGGAAAAGTTCTGGTCATTGATAATGACCGTTTCATGCTAGACGTCATCGAAGCAGTCCTCGACCTGGCCGGTAGACGCACGATTAGCGCCACCAGCGGGGACGAAGGTGTGGAAAACTTCCGCAGACAGATGGATGACATAGACCTGGTCATCCTCGACATGCGGCTTTCCACGGCCATGGAAGGCGCCGACACCCTTCGTGCCCTACGGGCCATCGACCCGGCTATCAAGGTGATCATTGCCTCGGCATACAGCCAGAGTGAGATCGAAGAGTACTTGCCTGACGAACAATGGGACGCCGTCTTGCGCAAACCGTATAACATGGAACAGCTGCTGGTTACTATTGAAGAACTCAATATCGACCAGCCGGAGGCCGCGCCCCCTTGAAGAGCAGTGAACAACGGGAATGATCGTAGCGGGTGGCGCTGGGCGAACCACCCCGGCCCTGCCGGCCCCACCCGCCAGTGACATCCGCCCTCCAACTTTTCCCATAATTCCAGCCATCATAAATCAGAAAGAGCCCGGCGCCCCACAGG
>JAICPS010000772.1 GCA_025929715.1 Anaerolineae bacterium
AGCATCACCCGGCGATCCGCCGGCCGTACGCGGGGAAGCCAGCTTCAGTGCCAACGGCTGCTCGGCGTGTCACACCATTCGAGGTACGTCCGCTGCAGGACGGGTCGGCCCGGATCTCACGCATGTCCGCAGCCGCCTTCGCATTGCCGCAGAGACGCTGCCAAATGAGCCGAATGCGCTGGTGCAATGGATCGGGCACGCTGAGCGTTTCAAGCCGGGAGTCCACATGCCCGCATTCCGCACGCTGCCTGCCGGTGAACTGTCTGCACTTGCCGCGTATCTGAGCACGCTGCGATGAGCCTCGATCCCGGACCAGCGCCGGCAGCTCCAATTCACGTACAACGCGCTCAGGCCGATCGCCTCCTCAAGGCGTGGGAGACGCCGACGGGTTGGCGCTTCTGGTCATCCGTGAACAACCAGCACGTCGGGGTGTGGTACACCACGGCCGCATTCATTTTTTTTCTCTTCGGCGGCGCGCTCGCGCTGTTGATGCGCATCCAGCTTGCGGTGCCCGAAAACACTTTTCTTTCTGCAGAGCGTTACAACCAGATTTTCACGGTCCATGGGTCCGTGATGATGTTCCTTTTCGCGGTACCGATCTTCGAGGCATTTTCCATACTGATTCTTCCGCAGGTGCAGGGTGCCAGAGATCTGCCCTTCCCACGCCTGTCGGCATTCGGCTTCTGGGCGTTCGTCATCGGCGGCATTTTCCTGTGCGGGTCATTGTTTTTTGACGCGGCGCCCCGGGGCGGCTGGTTCATGTACCCGCCGTTGACATCGAGCTATCAGCCCGATATCGGCGCCGATATCTGGTTGCTGGGCTTCTCGTTTATCGAAGTGGCCGCCATTGCGGCTGCCGTGGAATTGATCGTCGGCGTGCTGAAGTGCCGTCCGCCGGGCATGCGCATCAATCTCATTCCGCTGTACTCCTGGTACACGCTCGTCGCTGCGGTAATGGTGTTGTTCGCCTTTCCACCGCTGATTGCCGGCAGCCTTCTGCTCGAACTGGAGCGCGCATTCCAGTGGCCGTTTTTTGATCCCAGACGAGGCGGGGATCCGCTTCTCTGGCAGCACCTGTTCTGGATCTTCGGCCATCCCGAGGTTTATATCGTTTTTCTGCCGTCTGTCGCGCTCGTGGCGATGATCGTCCCGACGTTCGCGCGCACGCCGATTGTGGGGTACAGCTGGATCGTGCTGGCAGCGGTGGGAACGGGATTCCTGAGCTTTGGACTGTGGGTTCACCACATGTTTACGACGGGGCTGCCGGGGATTTCGCTCGCGTTTTTTTCAGCGGCCTCTCAGGCTGTGGCGATTCCGACCGGCGTGCAGTTCTTCTGCTTCATCGCCACGCTGCTGGTCGGACGGGTCACCCGATCGGTGCCGATCATGTTCGTGATCGGCGGCCTGGCGACATTCGTGCTCGGCGGACTGACCGGCGTGATGGTCGCAATGGCGGCCTTCAACTTCCAGGCGCACGACACGTTTTTCGTCGTCGGCCACCTGCACACCGTGCTGATCGGTGG
>JAICPS010000374.1 GCA_025929715.1 Anaerolineae bacterium
CTAATGGGCTGCGGCGTTGGCACACTGTCTAGCTGGGCAAGCGACTCCGGCTCAACCGGCAATCCCGCTTGGTGAAGCCGGCGCTGCATCTCAACGGTAAAGACGAATTCCTGACCTTCTTCGTCCTTTGCCCAACGATCTGAAAAATTCATTCTCTTTCTCTCCTACTTTCCACCGGTTAGCGACATCTGTCTGGGAACACTTGCTCGCTTTTCCACGGGTAAAGCTGGGCGGGCGGCTAGCCTCACGGCGCCTGTCACTCGGCTACGAGGTTCGATGGCCACAATGGGCTGCGGCTTAATGGCTCTCGAACCGCTAACAGTTTGTTTGACGCGCAACTTTTTAACACGCCCATCGGCAGTCGTCACGAAAATTTCGTCGTCCGGGAAACCAACAATAGCCGCCACAATCTCCGAAGCGCCAGCCGGTAGTTTCACGTTAATGACACCCTGTCCGTAACGTCCTTGTGTGGGGTACTCGTCAAGCGGACTGGCCTTGGCCAATCCCGTATCGGTGATACTCCAGAGGTAACCATTCTGCTGCACAACGTCCATTGCTGCGACGCCATCCGCCTCGTCGGCCAGTCTGATACCCATTACGCCACCGGCCGCAAGTCCCGTGGCCCGAACCTCGTCCTCGCCAAAGCGAATGGCTTGCCCGGCTACCGTAGCGAGAATAACCTCATCTTCTCCTGTCGTCAAGCACGCCCAACCTAACGCATCCGTGTCATCTACCTTCATTATCGTAAACACGTTTCTGTTTAACAGTGGTAGATCCGCCAATCGCAGGCGCTTCACCATGCCGGCCAGTGTCGTCAGGAAAAGATAGCCTTCTACGCCAGTTGGCGCTACCAATAAGCCGGCCAAATAGTCGCGTCGTGTCAAGCCAGATAGTTCCGCCCAATGCGTTCCCTCGCCTATTTCGCGCCCCCGCGACAACTGGTGCACAGGGACCGCGGCTGCATCTCCGTTCGCGGTGAAGAAAAGTACCGTGTCCTGGGTATTGGCTTCAAGCAGCGCGCGTGGCGCTTCCGCCGGGCGCGCGGAAACTGCTGGCGGCTGAGCGGTCGTACTCCTTGCAATCGTACCTTGGTGGCCGACCATAATCCAGACCCTTTCATTGGGTATCAGGTCGGCGGCTAAGACGGCTGATGTACCCCATTTGTCCAGGATTAACGTGCGCCGTGGGTCGCCATACTTCTTCTTCACGGCGACAAGCTCGGCCCTTATCGTTTGGCGCAACAGTCGCGGATCGGCCAGTAATGCTTCCAGTTCCGCGATCTGCTGTTCCTTTTCCGCATGCTCTTGCCTGATCTTCTGGCGTTCCAGCGCTGCCAGTCGCCGCAACTGCATATCCAGTACCGCCTGCGCTTGCCGCTCGCTCAGCCCAAAGCGCGCCTGCAGTCTATGTCGCGCCGTCTCCACACTTTCCGACTGCCGTATGAGCGAGATAATTTCATCCAGATGATCCAGAGCTATTAGCAGCCCTTCCAGTATGTGCGCCCGATCGCGCGCGTTCTCTAACTCAAATGTGCTACGCCTTCTGATCACCGCCACTCGATGATCGAGATAGTGGCGTAGCGCCTGTTTCAGATTAAGCACCCGTGGTTCACCGTTCACCAGCGCAATCATAATAATGCTGAACGTGCTCTCCAATGGTGTGAGACGAAACAGCTCCTGCAAAACCTCCTTTGGGTCGACGTTGCGCGTCGTTTCTAGGATGATGCGCATCCCATTTCGGTCCGATTCGTCTCGCAAGTCGGTCAGGCCCTCGATCTTGCCTTCGCGATGCAGGTCAGCAATTTTGCCAATCAGGTTCGTTTTGTTCGCCTGGTAGGGCAATTCCGTGATCACAATCCGTGACTTGCCGCGCTCTATCTGCTCCATGTGAGCGCGGGCACGAACTGTTACGCGTCCGCGTCCCGTCGCATAGGCGTTCAGAAGCGCGTTCGTTTCGCCACCATCTCTATAGCGGAAGACGAGCCCGCCCGTAGGAAAGTCCGGTCCCTGGATAAACTGCATCAGATCTTTAACCGTAATGTCATCCAGCTCCTCCCACCGGTCCAGCATGAACACCAATGCATCGACAACCTCGCCGAGGTTGTGTGGGGGAATGCTCGTAGACATGCCTACGGCGATCCCGGAAGACCCGTTAATTAGCAGGTTGGGCGCCACCGATGGCAGCGCTTCAGGCTCACGCATTGTCTCGTCGAAGTTGGGACCAAAATCGACCGTATCTTTGTCTATATCTTCGAGAAGATCCAGGCCTAAAGACGCCATTCTGGCCTCGGTGTAACGCATCGCCGCCGCGGCGTCTCCGTCTATCGAGCCAAAATTGCCCTGCCCATCGACAAGCGGATAGCGCATCGAGAAATCCTGCGCCAGGCGTACCATTGCGTCGTAAACAGACTGGTCGCCGTGAGGATGGTATTTACCGAGCACTTCGCCCACCAGACGCGCCGACTTGCGAAACGGTTTGTCGGGGGTGAGGCCCATGTCGTACATGGCGTATAGAATACGCCGCTGAACCGGCTTAAGTCCGTCCCGCACGTCTGGTAGTGCCCGTGAGACGATGACGCTCATGGCATAGCTCAAATAAGAATCGCGCATTTCGTCGTTGATATTAACCTGCTTAACCAGACCAATGTCCATGATTCTTTCTTCTCTATAGATATTGACTACATGTAATCCAGCCTAATGAGATGATAGCGCCCCCGCCACAATCCCCAAATTGGCTCCCCCTGCTTTCTACCAGTCGTCGGGTGATTCCACGAAAAGATCCTCGCCTTCGACGCGGGTATGGTAACATGGAACGGGAACTACGGCCGGAAAGCGTACCGCGTCGCCGGAACGGATGTCAAAGCGGGCGCCATGTCGCGGACATTCCACCTCATAACCGTAAAGCTCGCCATCCTCTAACGGTCCCCCATCATGTGTACATACGTCGGCAATCGCATAGAATTTGCCACCGACATTAAATATCACCAACGTTTCTTCCTGAAACTCAAACCAACGGCGCTCCCCTTCCGCAATATCGCTTACTTTGCACACTTTGACGAATTCAGCCATGTACCCTATCCAATTCTCTGATTCCTCAGCGTCCTCCGCGAACTTTGCGGTAAAATTTTAAACCTTAATCGTCCTCACCGCGCATTTCGCCCGGCGACGGGATCCCATAAGCGCCAGCCTTCAGCACCTTTAACGAAAGCAACGCACATTTCACGCGCGCCATGCTAAGGGGCACGCCGATCAGCTCCAGGAGGCGTTCCTTGGAAAAGGCTTTAACTTCTTCTAACGTCATGCCCTTAATCTCCTCGGTAAGAAGCGACGCCGACGCCTGGCTGATCGCGCACCCCTCGCCGCGCCAACGTACGTCGGCAATGCGCCGGTTACTATCCAGGCGCACATCCAGCCGTACCACGTCTCCGCATAGTGGGTTATCCTCCTCATACGAGAAATCACACGGATCCAGTTCGCCAAAATTCAGCGGATTCTCGTACAGATCGATTATTTGTTCGCGATAGAGGTCGCTACTCATGTGCGGAAAATTCGCTTTGTTCTTGCCAGGCCCTCTACCAGTTTATCAACTTCCTCGATCGTCGTGTACATGTAGAAACTGGCGCGAGCTGATGCCGGGATTTGCAGCTTCTGGTGGAGTGGCATGGCGCAATGATGTCCGGCGCGAATGGCAATCCCTTCTTCGTCCAGGATCTGTGCGATGTCATGAGGGTGTATACCCGACAATGTAAACGCCGCCACGCCTCCGCGCTGTGTCGCTGGCGGCCCCAGCAATCTGACGCCCTCCACCTCGCTCAGCGCTTCCAGCGCATAATTCACGATAAACTGTTCATGTTCATGAACTGCTTCCATCCCCAGCCCGGTCAAATAGTCCACCGCTACGCCTAATCCAATCGCATCTGCGATACTCGGCGTGCCTGCCTCAAACTTCCACGGCAGGTCATTCCAACTTGAACCTTCGAGCGTGACGCGGCGTATCATATCGCCGCCGCCAAGAAATGGAGGCATAGCTTCTAACAGCGAGCGCCGGCCATAGAGAATGCCTATCCCTGTCGGGCCACACATCTTATGGCCAGAAAACACCAGGAAGTCGCAGTTCAGCTCCTGGACGTCTACCGGCAGATGGGCGACGCACTGCGCCGCATCGACAACAGCAATCGCCCCGGCCGAATGCGCAGCGTCAATTAACGTTCTAAGCGGCGTTACGGTGCCGAAGACGTTAGACATGGCAGTGAACGAGAAGACCTTCGTCCTCTCCGTCAACAGGGCCGGCAAAGCCGCAAGATCTAGCGTGCCGTTCTCATTAAATGGCAGGTAGCGGATCGTCGCTCCCTTCTCCTCTGCCAAGATCTGCCAGGGTACAAGATTAGCGTGGTGCTCCATCTCAGTGAGCAGAATTTCATCGCCTGCGCCGATGTTGCTGCGTCCCCAACTGTACGCAACCAGATTAATACCTTCCGTGGCATTACGCACGTAAATCACCTGGTCCGATTCTGGCGCGTTTATGAAGCGCGCGACTCTTACGCGCGCTCCCTCATAGGCGAAGGTGGCTGCCTCGCTAAGTTCGTGAATGCCCCGGTGGACGTTCGAATGATATCGTCGATAGTAATCGTCCATCGCCTCAATGACCTGGTACGGTTTCTGCGACGACGCTGCGCTATCAAGATAAACCAAAGGAACGCCAGGACGAGTTTCTCGTTCCAGTATAGGAAAATCGGCCCTGACTGTCATTACGTCAAACATCTTGAAATTATCCTGCTTCCCCGTGGCGCTAGCTTCCAGCTTGCGTGCCGCGCAGACAGGGATGTGTGCGCCACGAAAGATCTATCTGATATAAAAAAGGGGACCGGCTTCGATATACTGAACCCAGCCATATTCTGGGCCATCGCCGCCGGTCCCCACACTCAATTTTGCCCGAATAGGCGCTGACTACTCGCTACCTTCTTTGCTCGGATTTTC
>JAICPS010000541.1 GCA_025929715.1 Anaerolineae bacterium
TAGGCGCGGTTGTCACCGTCTATGGCGAGGCCGTCGATGTCCGTCTCTCCGGCGGGGTATGGGGCGACGAGCGTCAGATCGCCGTTCTGGTGTACCTGAAGCAGGCCGCGTAGGCCTACGCTGTTGTTGTCGTTGGTAGCATAGATGAGTCCCGATGTAGGATGGGCGGCTAAACCGCCCAACTCGGCGGCATCTCCGCCCAGGGTGTAGGTAGTGACCAGCGTGGCTATGAGTGAAAGAGGATCGATTTCGTACAGCCCTTCCGGGTTGGAGGCCGTCCCAATGTTGCGCGTGCCATAAAGCGCACCTCCATCATGAGCCAGGGACACAAAAACGAGGGCGGTCCCAGTTTCGCTGCTGACAATCGTGCCGACCATGCGGGGCGTTCCACCGTCAAAAAGCACTTCATACAACGTCGCGCCGTCGTTGAAGAAGAGGCGTTCGCCAGCAACGTCATAAGCGGCGCCCCAGACCTGGAAGCCTGTAAACTCCGGGACGCTGTTGCCTGTTGCTGGATCGATCATGTACGTCGATACGGTCTCCTCGTCAACGCCCACAAAGAGCGACGCTGTGAGAACGTGCAATGAAGTGATTTCGCCGTGCGGGGCTGCTCCAGACGCAATGGCCGCGCTTTCTACCGCGCGCGCCTTGGCCTCTTCGGCGGCCGATTCCGCCGCCGCTTCGGCCTCGAGATCATGATCCCCCTCCTGGGCCAGAACAACTGTTACGGTGAGCAGCGCAAGGCTCAACAATAAAGTCGCGAGAATGACTGGAACTCTTGTATTCATGAAATTTGTCCCTCCTTGGAGTGTTTCTAGGTCATGGCTGTCTGACCTGTTGCGGCTGTAAGGGCGGGCCGCAATTCGAGGCACAGAGCGCGCCTCTGCCAGCAGTATACCATAATCGGTGCGGCTAATGGCGGGGTATTGCCCGCGTGCCTTCTCTGCCCTATACTTCGTATTGTGTCGCTCATGCTGATGGCTACATAGAGACATCAGCGTCGCCAGGCCATCTACAACACGACCCGTTGCACGCAAAATCGAGAAAACCAGATATTATGACGCGTGACCGTTTGCGGGGGCTAACTCAGCATACGCTGCGCCGGTTAGGCTATAGTCAGGGCTTCCTATTCATGGCCGAAGGCAGCGCGCCCGTTGCAGGGCAGTTTCAGCCGCTGCTCGCCATCGGGCACGCCCTGGACCAGATCGATACCGCCGCGTGGGAGCCGCACCTGCAGCAAGCCGTCCGCGGGCAGCAGGGGCAACGGGCGGCGTGGCTGCCGGAGACCCTGGCGCCGGGCACACTGTTCTTGCTGTGTGAAGCGGGCCAGGCTATCGGGATCCTGATAGCGACTTGTGGCGAGCAGCTTCAGGGGACAGAGCCACCGGCCGAAGTTGCCACCCAGATCTGCGAACCATTAAGCCTGGCAGTTTATAACGCCTTCTTAGAGAGCCAGTCCGAACGCCGCCTGCGGCAGCTGCAGCTTATTGAGCAGATCAACCAGCGCATCACGCCGCTGATAACCGGTGACAGCAAGCTTGAAACGGTGGTGCAGATCGTGCGCGATACGTTCGATTTCTACCACGCTTCGATCCTGCTGCTAGATCCCGCTTCTGGAGAGTTGCTGCTGCAGGTTGCCGCCGGAGCGGGCGCCGGATTGTTGACCGTCGAGGACATGTCTTTCGTGCGCGAAGGAAAAGGGCTGACCGCCTGGGTCGTGCGCAATGGGGAGCCGGTGCTGGTCAACGACGTGGACGAAGGTTCGGTAGGCACCGGCGCGCGTTACCAGCCGGTCCCCGTATTGCCGGACACCAAGTCGGAGGCGATCGTGCCCATCAAAACGGGCGGAACGACGATTGGCGTTTTGGACGTGCAGAGCGACCGGCGCAACGCATTTGATTTTGTCGATTTGCTGGCGCTGCAAATCGTGGCCAACCAGGTGGCCGACGCCCTGGAAAACAACCGCCTGCTGCAACAAGAGCGCACGCGACGGCGCATGATCCAGACGCTGCAGGAGACGGTGCGCGTTATCTCGTCCAGCCTGGAGCTAGATCGCGTGCTGGACCTGATCTTGCGCGAGCTGGGCCGCGTTGTGTCCTACGACAACGTGCGGCTGAAACGGGTCGAGGACGACGTGGCCAAGGTGATCGCGGCGCGCGGCTTCAGCGACCTCGACCGGGTGATGGGCACGACCTACCGGGTATCGGAAAACACACTGGCTTCGCTGATCGTCTACGAGCAGCAGACGGTCAACATCGCCGATATCACGGACGATCCGCGCTGGATCTGGCTGCCGGGCACCAAGAAGATCCGTTCCTGGATCGGCGTGCCGCTGCTGGTGAAGGACCAGGTCGTCGGCCTGCTGAGCGTCAGCCGCCTGGAACATAATCCATTTAGTGCAGACGAAACCGAAATCGTGAGTTCTTTTGCTAACCAGGCGGCCATCGCTATGGAAAACGCGCGGCTTTACAACGAGCTGAAAGAGTTTTCGGCGACGCTTGAAGAGCGCGTACGGGAGCGCACGCTGGAGCTGGAGCAGGCGCGCGAGGAGCTGGCTGACGTACTGAGCCGCGAGGTGGAAGTACAGGAGCACGAGCGCATCCGCATCGCCAACGAGCTGCACGACAGCGTGATCCAGGGCATGATTGCCGCCAATTTTCAGTTGCAGAGCGTAAAAGTGAGCCTGATGAGCGGCCGCGACAAGCCGGTCGACCAACTCAGCGACGTGCAGCAGATGCTGGACATGCTGGTCGCCGAAATCAAGGCCATCGTGCGCGATCTGCGGCCGCCGGCGCTGGAAAGCCTGGGCCTGGTGCACGCCGTGCGCCAGCACGCGGCGCAATTTGACGATCCGCCCCATTTTTCGGTACAGCTACAGGTGCTGGGCAACGTGCGGCCGCTGAGCAGCAGCACGGAGCGCACCATCTATCGCGTTGTACAGGAAGCGTTGAGCAATTCGCGCATGCACAGCGGCGCGCAGCAATTCCAGTTGACGATGATTTTTGAGCCGGAAAAGCTCAGCATGATCCTGGTGGACGACGGCAAGGGGTTTGAGCCGCAAAGCCAGGAAGGGACGGGCCTGGGGCTGCTGACGATGCACGATCGCGCCCGCTCCAGCGGCGGCGCGCTCTCCATTCAGTCGAGTGCGCAACGCGGCACGCGCATCGAGCTGACGGTGCCGGTGCGCAACGAAGAGACAATCGGCGAATAGGTCTGAAAGACCGGGGCAAACATGCCTAACAAGTATGCCTACTAATATGCCTATACGCGTGATGA
>JAICPS010000739.1 GCA_025929715.1 Anaerolineae bacterium
CCATATCTTCATAGTAGAAGTAAAAGATTTCGTCCGGTAACCCCACTTCCTCCATCATGGCTCGCTTCATCAGCACCGCACAAAACGGCGCGTCGTCGATATCGATCGCCGTGGCCCATTGGCCGTGATCTTCCTCATTTTGGCCCAATTGCACAATTTCGAGGTTCAAGGGATTGGCGCGCGTACCCACGCTCCAGATGCGCGCGGGTTCATCCGCATAGTAAATTTTTGGCATTACCAGACCAATATCCGGCGATGATTCCGCCTCGTTCACCAGTTCGCCAATACAATCGGGCGCCAGGAGCGTGTCGTTGTTGAGCAAGAATAGATAGCGATAATCCCGCTCCAGTGCTCTGCGAAAACCCACGTTATAACCGCGCACGGCGCCGATGTTTTCCGGGAGACAAATTAGCTCCGCCTGCGGAAAGCGCTCGTTGATTCGCCCGGCAGTGCCATCGCTGGATCCGTTGTCCACCACGATTGTATGCAGGTTGTCATAGCGCTGGTCGTATACAGTCTGTAAACAAGCTAACGTATCGTCGAGACCATTCCAGGTGATAATAATGACACAGACAGCCGGCTTCATCGCGTAATGTCAACGGCCTCGAGCAGCAGCGCCCCCAGAGCCGCCGTAGAGTTGCCCTGAAGAAAACGCCGGTATGCTGCCTGTCCCAACCGTTGGCGTAGAGACTCATCCGCTGCCAGCTTTAGAATAGCCTCTGCCAGGGCATGGGGATTATCGCGCTCGACCAGGTACAACTCTTCGCCATGAGTGAACGTGGCGCGCATCGTCGGCGAGTCGCCGGTCACGATTGGTCGCGCCATTGCCGCTGCTTCCCAGATCTTATTCTGCACTGTCATCAGCGATTGTGGCGTCGTCCCGAACACGCCGAGGCACAGGTGAGATTGCGCCATGATGTCCGGCAATTGCTGCTTGTCGACCCAGCCATGGAATGTAACATTCTTTAGTCCACGTATCGCCGCAAATCGCCGCGCCGGTTCCAATTCCGGTCCCTGGCCGAAGAACTCAAATGAAATATGCGCCTGCCCGCATAGTAGGGCAGCCGCCTCGACCATCGTCAGGACGCCGTGGTTGGGTATAAAGGTGCCGTAATAGGTAACCCGAAAACAGCCGCCCGGCGGCGCCAGACGGGGCATTGGGTGGTAGAGCCGCTCGTCGGCCCCGGCCGGCACCAGCACGAAGCGTTGGGGGCGAAGCCCGTACGTCTGGCAATGATAATCGACGTATGCCGCCGTGTCAGAAATGAGCCGATCAGGCAGCCGTAAGCCCAGCCCTTCCATGATGCGCAGCAGGCGGCCTTTCGGCGACGAGGCCGTTACCAGGCCCCGTTCCAGGGCGATGAGATAGAGTGACATGTAATGATCCAGCAGCATGGGGCGGCGCCGGTGCCAGGAAAGCAGGCGCCCCAGGAATGCGTCAAATGGCCCCGGATATCCGACGATCATGGCGTCGTATTCCGGGGTTTCACGATGGCGGCGGATCAAGCGCCAATACGCGCCAAACACCCGGAACCAGAAGCGGGGACGAAGCCAACCACCCCTGACCTGCTCGACCCGATCTTCGATGCCCTGCCAAAGGCTTGTATGACATTCGTAAACCGTCGCCCCCTGGGCGCGCAAAGCGGCGATCATAATCTGGTTGCGCCCGTAGTTCTGCCGATAGGCGCCAAAATAACAGACGCGTAAGGAAGCTTCAGGACGGTTTCCTTGCATAGAGGCATAATTATAGCCCGGCGTATCGCCCCCGGCATGCGTCGCCATGCTGCGGCGCGTCGAGGGAAATTTGGTATGCTTGCCAGACTCTGACGGTGGC
>JAICPS010000594.1 GCA_025929715.1 Anaerolineae bacterium
AATTAAGGCCAAAGTAAGGGTGGCAATGTTTGCCGCCAGTGATTTGAGGAGGCGCATCATCTCTCAGGTAGAGCCTTTCCTTGTGGAAATATCGCCGCCGTTCTGCAGAAAAGCATAAAGAATGGCGTCCAATCTCGCGGGGTCTTGCCGCCGCAAAATGCGCCCGTTGTGGGCGATGGCAATCTGCCCGGTCTCCTCGGATACGACGACGGCGACGGCGTCGCTGACCTCGCTAATGCCCAGCGCAGCGCGATGGCGGAGGCCCATCTGGCGGTCGGACAGACTGCTGGTAGAAAGCGGCATGACGCAGGCAGCGGCGACAAGCCGTTCGCCACGCACAATGACGGCGCCATCATGCAGCTCGGTCGTCTTGTTAAAAATCGTCAGCAGCAGCTCCGGCGATGGTTCAGAGTTCAACAGGATACCCGTATCGACATATTCCTGCAGGCCAGTATCTTGCTCAAATACCACCAGCGCTCCGTGCCGGCGCTGCGAGAGGCGCAAAGCAGCGCGGGCCATAGCCACGACGGCGCTGTTTTCGCGATTGCGCCTGAAGAGGCGTATGAGCCGGCCGGTACGCCCTAGTTGTTCGAGCGCACGCCTTAGCTCCGGCTGGAAAATTACCGGGAAGGCGACGAGCAGCGCGGGAAGGATATTGCGCACCAGCCAGCTGAAGGCCACCAGGTCGATAAAAATAGACAGGCTGAGAAAAAACAGCGCCACGACGAGCAACCCGCGAAGCAAGGAAACGGCCCGCGTGCCGCGAATCAACACCAGCAGACCGTAGATTATCACGGTCACCAGCAGGATGTCTACGACATCGGCAAGACTCAATCTGTCCAGAAAGTAGTCGAACGGAACTCTCATAATTGGGTTATCTGGACGTCAGAATGATTTTATGGCCCATTTATAACACCAATTCCCACAGGCGCGCAGTGACGCGTGCGCATCTGTGGGAATTTATCACTTGCTACCTTGAGGTGACCGGCACTTCAGAAAGCGCCGGTCACGTCAGCGCGCGCCGGCGCCCGGTTCAGGATTCTCGAAGTTGTTGCAGCAGTTGGCGATAGCTGGCCGAATTAGATGGCTGGAGTTGCACAATTTGCTCGAGAGTGGCGATCGCCTTGTCTCGCCGGCCTGCTTCCAGCTGCGCTTCTGCGAGACGATCGAGCACCTCAATGGCTTCGCTCGGGCGTTTTTGGGCCAGAAGCAGACGCGCCAATCGCTGTCCCAGGCCACCGTCGGCGGGATGCCGTCGCGCCATATCTTGCAGAATCCCAATTACTTTCGCCCCACGTCCGGTCGCAACCAGTTGCTTCAAATATTGATCCAGCTCGCGCAAGGCGTAACCTGGCTGGCCCATTTTGAAATAGAGGTCGACCAGGGTTATGGCCGTGCGCTCGTCGGAGGAATCTTCACTTCGTAACTCGCGATACGCCGCCAGCGCTCTCTTCCAGTCCAGGCGCTGCATGTCAATGTCTGCAATGCGCCGCAACAGACGGGCGCGCCATTTGTTCTCGGCGGCTCCGCGGGGCGCAAGTTTCAGCCCTTCCTGATATGTCTCACGGGCCTTGTCTACCTGGGCCAACTGGTAGTAGCCCTCACCCAAGGCGAGGTAATGTTCCAGGGAACTGTCGATGTGACCGTGGCGCTTGAGCATATCGATCAACCGTGCGCGGATAGAAACATCCAGCGGCGAAACGTCAAGGACGCGCTCATACATGCTGACCGCGCCGTTGATATCGCCGCGTGCGCGGAAGGTATCGCCAATGGCCACAAATTTGGCTACGGCAGCATCCGTCAGCTCCTGCTGCACCAGTAGCTCGGCCAGTTGGATATGCGCCGGTAAATAGTCCGGCGAGTTGGCAATGGCCCGATATACTTCCTCGATGGCCGTCCCAATCATGTTGCGGCGGGCGTATTCCTGGCTTAAGTATAGTGATTCGAGCACGCGCGCAGATCCGGCCGTGAGAATATCGCCCAGGATCATCATGCGGTCTCCGGAAAGGGCATCCAGTCGCGCGCGAGCGTCCCTCACTTTGTCTTCCCAACCTTTGCGGCTGAGAAACTCTACCAGCGCATTGGCGAATTCGGTTGCTTTTTCCGGTTCGCCCCTCGTCAGTAAGCTGTCGGCAAGATTTTCATATAACTCAATGAGCCGGTCGGCCTGTCCGTGCTGTACGGTACCCAGATCGACAATTTTCAGCACCGTTACAAAGTGTTCTACGGCTTTGTCGATCTGGCCTCTGGCCCGGTAAGATTCGCCCAGGGCAAAGTGGCTCGCCAGCCGAAATTCCTGATCCTGGACCGAGGTCTGAAATTCGCGAATGGCGTCCTCGAAGCGCAGCTTATCCTGATAGAGGAGGCCAAGGTTAAAATGGGCAGCGGTGCTGTTGACGCCGGCGCGCAGCGCCTTTTCGTAGGCGCCGATGGCCTCATTGGCCATGCCACGGGTCTGATGATCCAGCGCCTGGCTGATCAATGCATCGCGCTCCAATTTGCCTACGCTGCCACCGTGCGGCGCGACATCGTTGATTCCGGATTCGGCAAACAGTTCCCTGGCAAGTTGCTCCAGCGCCACGCGGCGCGCATCGTGCACGGGGCTATCGACTTCTTCAAGCGGCGATTGCCAATCCAGATCTTCACGGGCGCCTTCCGGTGCACCATCCAGGCCTTTGGCAGCCGTAAACAGGTCAATATCAAGGGTGCGAGGCGTCCCGTCTTGTATTTCGTCAAAGATTTGCTCGCCATGCTGAATGAGCTCAATCGCCGTGAGTACATCCGGGTTGCGTGGATCGAGGTTGAGCGCTGCCCGGCAGGTCTGCATCGCTTTCTCGTTCTGGTCGCGGGCCTGGTAAAGGCGGGCAA
>JAICPS010000645.1 GCA_025929715.1 Anaerolineae bacterium
AGCAGCAAGCGTCGGACGCCGATTTCGATCTCTCGTGGCGCACTATCCTGCACCAGGGTATCGTGCCCGATTCCGCCTACGCGCCCGAAGAAGTGACCCTGGATCCGGCCTTTGAAATCGGCGGCGGGGACGAAGATGAGGACGCCGTTCTCGCCATTTTCCGTCCCGACGCCAGTATGTGGGACGGCCGCTTCGCCAACAACGCCTGGCTGCAAGAGCTGCCCCGGCCGTTCACCAAAATCACCTGGGACAACGCCGCGCTGGTGGGTCCGGCGCTCGCCGAGGATCTAGATCTCGCCACTGGCGACGTCGTGCGCCTGCAAATAGCCGCCGGCGGTGACACAACAGCCGAGCTGGTGGCTCCTGTCTTCGTGCTCCCCGGCCAGGCGCCGGGCTGCGTCACGCTGCATCTGGGCTACGGTCGCGAAGTCGCCGGCAGCGTGGGCACGTTGGTCGGTTTCAACGCTTTTGCAGCGCGCTCGGCCGGCGAGCTCTGGTCGGCCCCCATACGGCAGATTGAAAAAGTAGGCGAGGAATACGTGCTGGCGACGACCCAAAACCACCACACCCTGGCCGGGCGCGACCTGGTGCGCGTCGCCACGTTGTCAGAGTTTCGCGACGATCCTGACCTTGGGCACGACGGCGAAGAGGAACACCCATCCCTCTACCCCGAGTTCGCCTACGACGGCTATGCCTGGGGTATGAGCATCAACCTCAACACCTGCATCGGCTGCCAGGCCTGCGTCGTCGCCTGCCAGGCCGAGAACAATATTCCGGTCGTCGGCCGCGAAGAGGTGCTGAACGGGCGCGAGATGCACTGGCTGCGCGTGGACGACTACTTTGCCGGCGACGACCTGGACAACCCGCGCGTCTACCACCAGCCCGTCCCCTGCATGCACTGCGAAAAGGCGCCCTGCGAGCCCGTCTGTCCCGTCTCGGCCACCACCCACAGCGCCGAGGGGCTCAACGAGATGACCTACAATCGCTGTATCGGCACCCGCTACTGCTCTAACAACTGCCCCTACAAGGTGCGCCGCTTCAATTTTCTGGATTACGCTGCCCACGACGATCTGATCCAGCTCGCCCACAATCCCGACGTCACCGTGCGCAGCAGAGGCGTCATGGAAAAGTGTACCTACTGCGTGCAGCGCATCAACGAGGCGCGCAGCGCAGCGCGCCGCGAAGGGCGCAGTATCCAGGATGGCGAAGTGCAGACCGCCTGCCAGGAAGCCTGCCCCGCCAACGCCATCGTCTTCGGCGACGTCAACGATCCCACCTCCCAGGTCGCCCAACGCAAGGCCCTCCCCCACAACTACGCCCTCCTCGCCGAACTGGGAACGCAGCCAAGGACGACGTATTTGGCGAAACTGATTAACGTAAATGAGGAGATGGGTTAATGGAGATAGATCCCCAAACCCCCATCGTCCAGCCCGGCCACACTTACGCCTCGGTTACGGACCAGATCAGCTCCCATGTGCTGCGGCGGCCAACCTCCTTCGGCTGGTATATCGGCTTTGGCGTGGCGCTGCTATTGGCCGGGGTCTACGCGGCCATGCTCGTGGCGCTATTCCTGCAAGGCGTTGGCATCTGGGGCATCAACCAGCCTGTCGGCTGGGGCTTTGCCATCGTCAACTTCGTCTGGTGGATCGGCATCGGCCACGCCGGCACCTTTATTTCGGCCGTCCTTTTGCTGTTCCGCGCCCGCTGGCGCACCTCCATCAATCGCTTCGCCGAAGCGATGACGCTGGTCGCGCTGGTCAACGCCGGCCTGCTGCCCCTCATCCACCTGGGCCGCCCCTGGCTCTTTTACTACCTGATCCCCTATCCCAACACGATGGGCCTTTGGCCACAGTTCCGCAGCCCGCTCGTTTGGGACATGGTCGCCGTGACCACCTACCTCATTGTCTCGCTGCTTTTCTGGTACATGGGCCTGATTCCCGACATGGCCACACTGCGCGACCGCGCGCAGGGCGAGTGGGCGCGCCGCATCTACGGCGCGCTGTCGCTGGGTTGGGTCGGTTCCGCCTTTCACTGGCGCCGCTACGAAATGGCCTACTACCTGATGGCCGCCCTCGCCACACCGCTGGTCGTTTCCGTGCATAGCATCGTCGGTATGGATTTTGCCTACGGCGTGGTTCCCGGCTGGCACGCCACCATTTCGCCTCCCTTCTTCGTCGTCGGCGCCATCTTCTCCGGCTTCGCCATGGTCATGGTGCTCGCTATCCCCCTGCGCTATTTCTACAAGTTGGAAGCGTTCATCACCAACCGCCACCTGGATAACATGGGCCGCTTTCTACTAGGCACGGGGCTGGTCGTCGGCTTCGGATACCTGATCGAGATCTTCGCCGGCTGGTACAGCGACGGCGTCTATGAGGAGTCCGTGGTGCTCGACCGTTTCCTCGGCCCATACGCCTGGATGTACTACGGCATGCTGGCGGCCAACGTCCTGATTCCCCAGTTGCTCTGGTCCCGCCGCGTGCGTCGCAGCCCACCGGCGCTCTTTTTCATTGCCCTCGCCGTGCTCGCCGGCATGTGGCTGGAGCGCTTCGTGATCG
>JAICPS010000260.1 GCA_025929715.1 Anaerolineae bacterium
CGGCGCTGGGGTCTATCGTTGCCCACACTACGCAAAAACCGTCTGAATCTTCAAGGGCCAGCTTGCCATTCGTGACAAAAATCTTTTCGCCGTTAATCACCCATTCGTTCGTCTCTTCGTCGAGCACAGCCGTCGTGCGCATGGCGCTGTTGTCAGAGCCGGCTCCCGGCTCGGTAATTGCCATCGCTCCCCATTTCGGTTCGCCTTCGCCGAATTTCTTTAAGAAACGAACTTTTTGTTCGAAGGTGCCGACGGCCTCGACGGCCGCGCCGCCCAACAATGGATCTGGCGTACAGAGGTACATCCCAGCATCGCCCCAACTGAGCATCTCGACCAGGACGATCAGCCGCACCAGTGACCAGTTGGGCTCCTCTCGCCTTGGCCCTTGCTCCGACTCCTGCCCGTCCGCGGTCATGCGTTCGAAACGGCGTCTATTTTGTTCGCGCAACACCTGCCACATGACATTGATATACTCTTCCGGCCGTTCATGTTCAAGGTCATCGTACTTGCGAGAAGTAGCGCGCATCACCTGCTGTGCTACCATGCGCGCCATCTGCAACTCATTCTGGATCTTTGCGGGCATTTCAAAACTAATCATTTCGTTATCTCTACTAGGCTACATACGGCATAGCACACTGCCAGTATCAGCTGCTACACGATGACCAGACCATCAAAATGCACAAACCCTCGTGCATTGCGCAGCCAGAGTTCGACCGGATACTCGCGCATATAACCGTACCCACCCAGAATCTGCACCGCGCGATCGGCCGTCTGTACCACTCTTTCGTCCACGTAATGTTTCATCACCACCGCTTCACGCGTCACATTCTGGCCCTGATCCAACTTCCACGCCGCCTCCCACACAAGCAGACGCATTGCCTCTACATCGATGGCCATTTCGGCCAGCATAAATGCAATCGACTGGCGGTAAGCAATTGGCTCGCCGAACTGGACGCGCTGTTTGGCATAGTCGCGAGCATATTCGTAGGCCGCCCGCGCCACGCCGACCGCTGCGGCGCCGAGAGCAACTCGGCTGTGGTTCAGAATCTTGTCAAAATCAATGCCGTCCCCACCACCCAGCCTATTCTCTACGGGCACGCAAACCGAGTCAAACTCTACCCGATGCGCCGGTAGTGCGTTGATGCCTAGAAGTCTCTCTCTATTCGCGACCGTCAGGCCGTCGACCCCGGCCGGAACTAGAAAAGCCTGAGTATTGCCATCTTCGTCGGCGTAGACTAAGAAAAGTTCCGCCTCATGCGCGAGAGGGACCATGCATTTTACGCCGTCGATCACGTAATTGCCGTTTTCGCCCCGCGCCACGGTCCGCAACTTTCGTGGATCAAACTTAAGGCTGGGTTCGGTCAGCGCCGCGGTCATCGCGGGCGGTTGGGGACCGCAAAATAAAGGCAGGTAACGTTCCTTCTGTAGCCCAGCGCCCGCTAACAATACAGGAATGGCGACAAGATTTGGCGCCATAATGCCAATGGTCGTGGCCAGATCGCCCCACGCAAATGCTTCTGTGGCGATCGCGCCTGTCAGCGCAGAATATTCGCCAAACCCGCCATATTGCTCTGGAAGACCGCTTTGCAGCACCCCAATTTCCCAGCCTTCCCGCACGACTTCTGCTGGAAACAGCCCCTCTTCTTCTGCATCGCGAAATACCTTGCGCAAGCGCTCTTCTGCAAAGCGGTGGACCGTGCGCTCTAGCATTTCTTGTTCTGGGTCGAAGGTAAAATCAAGCATGGTCGTACCTTTGAATTTAACGTCTGCGCACAATTCGGTCCGTCATGCGCGCAATCCTTGCAATTGGGTGCACGTCGTGCACGCGAACGATGTCTGCACCGCGATCAATACCAATGGCCACGGTTGCCGCCGTACCTTCGACGCGGTCATCCGGCGGCAGATCCAGCGTGTAGCCGATAAACGATTTGCGCGAGGGTCCCAGCAACAATGGATAGCCTAACTCTTTTATGCGGTTTAACTCGTCGATCAGTTGCAAATTTTGGGCCACTGTCTTGCCGAAGCCGATGCCCGGATCGACGATAATGGTTTCCTCGTCAACGCCGGCGTTTAGCGCCAGCTCGACACTTATCAGCAACTCGCGCTTTACATCTTCAATAAGGTCGTCGTAGTGAACACCTACGTAGCGACCACCTAATCTCTTCTCCTGTTCGACATCTTTTGGCCGGCTTCGATTGTGCATCAGAACGACGGGGCAGCCGGCCCGAGCCACGAGTTCAGCCATCGCTGGGTCCATGCGCAGGCCCCACACGTCGTTAATCCAATCGGCGCCTGCTTCAAGGGCCGCCGCTGCAACTGGGGCGCGATAGGTATCGACCGAGATTGGCGTATCGACCGCCGCTCGTAGCGCCTTGATTGTAGGCACGACGCGCGCCAATTCTTCCTCGAGCGCAACCGGCGTACTTCCTGGACGCGTGCTTTCTCCACCGACGTCGAGAATATCCGCGCCATCGGCAACAAACTGCCGCGCCTGCTCGACCGCGTTTTCTAGCCAGTCGCCGTTTTCCAGAAGACCATCCCCTGAAAAACTATCAGGTGTGACGTTCACAATACCCATCACGTGTGTCCGCCACCCCCATTCCAGCGGCAACGGCAAGCGCCGCAGCGGCGGGTCTTTAAGCGCATTCAGCATTTCTTGCACCGTCTGACCGCTTTTCGGATGGACGAAGTCGGGTACCAGTTCGGCCAATGGCTGCAGGACAAACGTGCGTTCCGCCAATCGCGGGTGTGGGATATCGAGTGCACGATCCGCAGTAGTATTGCTGCGCAAAACGACATCCTCATAAAAGAGGATGTCAATATCTATTAGACGTGGCCCCCAGCGTGCAGCAGGCTCCCTTCCGAGTTCCTCCTCGATGCTCTTGATCGTGTCGAGCAGAGCGCCGGGCAGCAACTCACTGACCACCTCCACAACCATGTTCAAAAAGTCGGGCTGCTCCTGAAGTCCCCAGGGAGCAGTTTCATAGACCGGTGACAGCTCCCTCACCCAGATTTCCTTATGGTCTTCCAGGGCATGTATGGCGCGTCTGAGGTTGCCGATGCGGTCGCCGAGGTTAGCGCCGAGGCCCAGAAAAACACGGTTTGGCACGAAATTCAGGCTCTTATTGCGCCTTCTTCAGCTCGTCAACCTTCTTCGAAAGCGCTGTTATCTGGCGGCTCAGAGCTTCAACGTCGCTTCTGGTCGGCACGTTCATGCGGTGCAGCATTTCCTCGATACGCCTGTCGAGTTCGCCGCCCATCTCCCCGCGCGCCCGTTCAGCCTTTTGCTTGCGGCGTTCGGCCAGATCCTTGGCCAGCCGTCGCCCCTCTTTTTCGGCAAGTTCGCCACGCTCAACCAGCTTGTTGACGAATTCCTCAATCTCTTCCTGCGCCAGGACGACGGCCCCGATACTCGCCAGGAACATGTTGCGAGCAGCATCCGCGAACAGGTTCGGCTCTCTTTCCTTCACTTCTTCTTCCATTACCGGTACTTCCACTTCGCTCATCTGTATCCTCCAGGTGGGAGTCGTTCTATCTGGTATTGTAGGTCCTTCAGGGAAATAACGCAGTGCGTTATGTTAAGAAATATAGCATGGGCCTTCAGGCGTGTCAAGCAGGTCGACCGCGCGGACACAGGCACGCTTTACGGCTCTACTAAGGCATTAAAAGCCGCCTGTAGCTGGACATCTGGGCGCTCACGCAATCCCCATTCACCGAGCGGGACACGAATATCAGGTTGCACGCCCGTTCCTTCAAGCGTGCTGCCATCAGGCAGCTGCAACGTCGTCCATGCCAGGCGGATCAACGATCCATCCGCCAGATTGAAACTGTTAATTCCCTCCGTGTTACCCGCCGTAGGCATGCCAACCAGCGTTGCGCGCGCCGATTGCTGCATTGCCGTTGCGAAATATTCGGCCGCGCTATGGCTCGCACCATCTATCAGCAGTGCCACCGGTGTCGTTTCATTCCAACTTACCGGGCCACGAATACGATAGATGCTCTCCAGCGCATCGTCGCGTAAGGGGCCAGTCTTTCCAAAGGTGCCGGTCGTAAAGATGGCGATAGACTGATCGGAGTTTCCACCGGGATTATGACGAACGTCGAGTATGAGACCGTCCAGGGGTCCGTCTTCCTCTAGAAGCTGAATCGCCCCCAAGATATTCGTGGCGGCATCGCCCGCGAAACTAGGAATTCGAATATACCCGATGCGCGGCCCTTCGCTGAGCAGCCCGTAGCTCCAACCGTCGCAGCCAGAGGCGCCGCCATAGCTAATGTCAATTTCGCGCGGTTCGGCGTCCGGACCCTGTTGCACGGTCAAAGTTACCTCGGACTTATCCTCTGCATATAGGGCGGCGTTCACCTCGGCCCTCGCCACGTCCTGTGGTATGGGCTCGCCGTCTATAGCCAAAATCTCGTCTCCACGCTGCAGCCCCGCCTCTGCAGCCGGGCCCGTTTGACAGACGTTCCAGATCAACAGCCGTTCATCCTCGCGGGCAGGCCATACCGACAATCCCGGCCACGGGCGCCCAGCTCCGTCACTAGGGAGGCTAAACTCCGCGCTGAAACGTCCGGGCGGCACAAAGCGACTGTGTTCGTCATTAAGCTCGCCGATGAATGAGCTCATTAGATCCCAGAATTCTTGCTGGCTTTCCACCTCAGCCGCCCGCACGCGATACTCTTCACAAGTCGCAGGCCAGTCCACCCCGTTGAAATCATCGCGAACATAATTCTCCTGAACGATCCGGCAGGCCTGGTCAGTGAGCGCCGCGTAGTCGTCGGCGGCGATAGGCACACTGCTAACAACAGGCGTCGGAAGGCGAACGGCATCGGCCAGCGCCTGCTGTGTCGCCCGAATTGGCGAGAGCGTCGCCGTTTCTGTCACGGACGGCGGGTCGGTAGCCGGGACTGTTGTGTCTGATGGCGCGGGTGACGCCTCACTGGTTGGCTGGGCCTCTAACGTAGCCGTCGCCGATGGGGCGTTCGCGGTCGGCGGCACACTGCTGGGAGGCGGAGTTTGGGTCTCCGCGGCAGCAGTGCAAGCAGTAATAAGTAGAATTAGAATCAATATGATGCTCGTTTGTCCTCGGCGCATCTCGTCCTCTGAATATTTGGTATCTTTGCAATACTAGTAGGTTTTCGGACAATACGCATCTTGAACAACGTACTTCTCGTCTACCGTTAAGCGACCAGGCTCGTTGTGTATGTTTACTACACGAAAACCCGTTAGCATTCTTCTGCTGTGCTGCCTACTTTGGTTCGCCCCGCGATCTGGCTCGGCCCATGCTGGAGCAAGTGCTTCTCAAACACAACATGTGGTGCTACCCGGCGATACGTGGACAGCATTGGCTATACGATATAGCGTATCGCGAGAAACGCTTCAGCGTGCGAACCAGCACCCTAACCCTGCGCGTAATCCGGTGATAGGCGACAGCATCAACCTTCCGGCGACCACACTGGAACAACGTTTTGGCAGCCTTCACCGACGAAACGATGGTGGTTTGCTCTCCCTTTCAGTTCGGTCCGACCTTTCGCCATGGCAGTTAGCGGCGCAAAACGGTATGGTCCATCCTTTCCGTCCACTTCATCGCGGCGCGATCTTTGTGCCTGGTGGCGATTCCCCACCACGTGAACTGCCGGCCGGTTTTCATTCGCTCGAACTATCGGCAGTTCCCGCGCAGCCCGGCTGGCCGCTGGCTTTACGAGCAAAGGGAGAAGGCATTAGCTCTGTTGCGGCGCAACTGGGTACCGCTCGCTTTGACACATTCATCAATTTACCGAACATCGTGGGCGTAGGCGGCACCGGCGCGTTTTTCAGCCCGGGGGCGCCAGAACTTAGTATTGTCTCCAACGAGACCTGGATCTGGTCCCAGCCCTGGCGCGTCAATCCCGGTACCTGGGATTTTGACGAGGTCACGCTAACGGGAGATGCTGCGGCAATAGACCAGGCCGCCATCGCCGCGGAGCGCGAGCGAATGTTCCAAATCTGGTCGCAGGTAACTCCCCAACCGCTGTGGCGATCCTCTTTTCGCCTCCCCATCGACGATTACCTTCAGATCAGCTCTACGTACGGAGCGCGCCGTTCCTACAACGGTGGGCCTTACAGCAGCTATCACGAAGGAGTGGACTTCAGCGCCTACGGTGGTACGCCCGTATACGCCTCTGGCGACGGCGTCGTCGTTCTAGCAGAAACGCTCTACGTTCGCGGTGGCGCAGTGATTATAGACCACGGCTTTGGCATGTTTAGCGGCTATTATCATATGTCGGCGGTACACGCTCAAGTAGGGCAGGCAATCACGGCCGGCGAGTTGCTTGGGGAGGTGGGCAGCGAGGGTCTATCGAGCGGCAACCATCTGCACTGGGATTTTCTGGTCGCCGAAACCTGGGTCAACGCCGCTGCGTGGCAGGCGCAAAACCTGGCCTGCTGGATCCTTGAGGGGTGGGGAACACCGTGTGGCGAAGGTCAATAGTTGTAGTTGGTCAGGCCGGTGTTGGCTCGTCTTCGCTTTCCGGCCGTACCTCCACAGGCAGAAACTCGATCTCCAGCATACCGTCGCTTAGCCGGCCACTTCCTGCTCTACGC
>JAICPS010000774.1 GCA_025929715.1 Anaerolineae bacterium
CGCTGAAGGGCCGGTCGTCGGAAGTGAAAACGTCGCAAATCACCCGCGCTACGCGGTTCTCGGCATCACCCCAGGGGAATACCGCAAACGTGTCGAAATCCGGCCGCAGCACCATGTCCGACTCTTCGACACGCACAAACCCTTCGATCGACGAGCCGTCAAACATCATGTCACCGGCCAGCGCTTTTTCGAACTGCGACTGCGGCACCTCCACGTTCTTCGTGATGCCCATGATATCCGAGAACTGCAAGCGCAGGAAACGCACTTGCTGCGCGCGCAGCAGCTCTAGCACATCACCTTTGTCCGCTCCCTTGGTGCGTCCCAGCCGCGCGTCTTTCGGCCGGCGCACCTTGTGCTCGGTGATCAGCTTCTTGTCAGCCATTCCCACTCGGCGGTTTTGATCAATTCATTGATGTTAATGAGCGCAGGCGCCGTCTCCGGCAGCGATCGCAACGGCAAATACCAGAACACCACATCATGCCAGCCGCCGAACTTGTAACCGGCTGCGGGATAGCGTCCGATGAGCTGAAAGCCCATGCGTGAGTGCAGGCGCTCGCTGCTTTCATTCGGCACCGTCGCGCCGGCCACAACGCGGCAATAGTTCTGCGCGCGCAGCACACCGAACAGCGTCGCATACAGACGCTGCCCCAATCCCCGCTTCTGCACGTCCGACCTGACATAGATCGATACCTCGGGTCCCCAATCGTAGGCCGCCCGGCTGCGAAAGGTCGTCGCGTAGGCGTAGCCGAGTACTTCACCCGCCTCTTCATAGACCAGCCACGGCCGGCTTTGGAGCACCTGCTCCACGCGTGAGGCTATTTCTGCCACGCTCGGTACCTCGTATTCGAACGAGATCACCGTGTCCCGAACGATTGGGGCGTAGATATCGCGGATAGCCTCTGCATCGGCGGATCGGGCGAGACGGCAGGCGTTCATTCGGGCATCGTACGGGCAGCCGGGTGAGGTGTCAACGCCGATGTTGCCAACCGGCCACTTTTCGCGTAACATCGGGCCCGTCTGGCACGAAATCCGCACAAATCGTCACTAGAGAAGTGACGTTTCGGCAAATTTTCGTTGAACAGTAACCCCGGCTCGTCCGGACATCACCCTCAGCCCTGGCCCTTGCCCCGAGGAGCGTATGGCACATACCAGTACCCGGCGTTTTGACACGCTGGCCGCAGGAAAGAATTGGACTCCATCCACCAAGCCCAACGGGAATGGTCATAAGCAGAAGCCCATGAACATTGAAGAGATTTTTGGCGAGAACACGTTCGGCCTGGTCGAGATGAAGGCGCGTTTGCCGAAGCCGACGTACAAAGCGTTGATGCAGACCGTGGAAAGCGGCGCCGAGCTGGATCCGTCACTCGCGGATGCAGTGGCGATTGCCATGAAGGAATGGGCGCTGGAAAAAGGCGCCACACATTTCACGCACTGGTTCCAGCCGCTCACCGGTCTGACGGCAGAAAAGCACGACTCGTTCGTGACGCCGAACGTTGGTGGCGGCGCCGTGGCCGAAG
>JAICPS010000204.1 GCA_025929715.1 Anaerolineae bacterium
ATTGGCGCGGTAAATCCGGCGACGTTGACGATTGTTGACGACGACGTGAGCCCGACGGTTAGCTTCGGCGAGGCGGACTACCAGGTCGGCGAAGCGGACAGCGCGCTTATCACGGTCACCCTCGACGCTGCCAGCGCGCTTGAGGTCCGCGTGGATTATGCCAGCAGCGATGGCACGGCAAGCGCCGGGGACGATTACACGGCGGTTGTGGGCACGCTCACCTTTGCGCCGGGCCAGACGACTGCCAGTTTTACAGTGTCGATTACGGCCGATGATCGCGACGAACGGGATGAGACGGTGCAGCTGGCGCTCAATAATCCGGCGAACGCCACACTCGGGGCGCCACATGTGGCAACACTGACGATCGTGGACGACGACTACGTTTATTACTTTCCAATATCGCTCAAGGGCGTCGACTTTCCACTTACTGCGGCATTTCGGCAGAGGCTACGATGAGCGAGGGTGCCCCAGGTGACCGGCACTTTTAAAGTGCCGGTCACCTCTCGATAAGGAGCTTCACGTGGAGTTGGGCAAACTTACGTTCCTCTGTATAAACCTCATCTGTGTAGGGGCCGCGGCAACGGCAGCGTTTTTGATGGTAATGCGCGTGCAAAAGTCCGGGAAGAGGCGCCCACCCGTCTATTCGGAACCGCGTATCAGACGGTCGAATCCTCTGCTGAGAATATGGCGCAAGCGACGCGATGAGATGTATCGGAGCGCTGGAGTGACAAGCGAGGAAGGGCGCACGAAAGATGAACGAAAGATCTCTCATGAACGTCGAGGCTTTTGACCGCTGGCTGGAGGCTTATGGCCGGGCGTGGATTAACGGGGATCCGCAGGCGGCGCTGCGCCTGTTTGCTTCGACAGCTCAATATTACGAGACGCCATTTGATAGACCGTTGGTGGGACATGAGGAGATTCGTGTGTACTGGGCTGAAAGCGTAGCGCTGGCGCGGCATGACGTGCGCTTCAGTTACGAGCTATTGTCGTATGAGGGCGGGCTCGGTCTGGCCCACTGGCAGACATCATTTTCGAAGGCGCAGGGTCGCGTTCGAGTAGAGCTGGATGGCATGCTGTACGCGCAGTTTGATAAGCATGGGCGGTGTACGATTTTTCGGGAGTGGTGGCATGAAAGGTGAGTGTGGAGTGTGGTGGTGAAGGGGTGATCGGGTGAGGGTTGTCGGGGTTGGGGGGTGGTGTTAGGCTTGGCGGTTATGGTGGATGCGGCAGTAGAGCAGCGGATGTCTGTGCGCTCGCGACCACGGTCGCTCGCGTGGGCGGCGGGATTGTTGGGCGCGTTGTTGTTTGTGGTGTGGGCCGTGGGCAGTGGGTGGAGCGGGCCGGTAACGGCAACAGATCTTGACCAACATCGGGTGAACGTGGCGCTGCCGCCGCCGGGGATGGATGAGCCCATTATCCAGAGGTTCAGCCCGCGTCACGACGGTCTGAGCGAAGTGGAAGTACTGCTGGCCCGAAGCGCGAGCAGCGGGATCGCCGCGGGGTCGTTGACCTTGCGCCTGCTGGACGATCGCGGTGCTGAGGTTGCCACGCAAACGTGGCCCGCCGAACAGTTAAGCCACAACCAGTCCCTGACCCTGCGCTTCGCACCACAGGTAGGGTCGGCCGGGCGCGAATACAGGCTGCTGGTGGAAGCCGGGGCGCAGAATCCGTTTTCGGTCTGGGCTTACGATCTGGACGTGTACGATGGCGGAGCGCTGCATACAGCGGGGCAGCCTGCCGAGGGCGATCTGCGTTTCGTGACGCGCTACCGGCTCTACGCGTCCGCCGCGTTGCAGCAAGTTGGCCAGATGCTGATTGCGGACGGCTCGATTCTACTAATTAGCCTGCTGCTCATACCCTTGCCCGGCTGCTTGCTCCTGCTAACAATTCGCCCGCGGCTGCCGGCGTTGGACCGGGCGACGTGGTGGGGACTGGCCCTGACCCTCGGCCTCGCAACATGGCCGCTCCTGTGGTTTTGGCTCACCCTGGCAGGCGGGCGTTGGATGCGCGTGACGCTGGTCCTGGCGGTAGCGGAGGGCTGGCTGGTTGCTCTAGCCCTATTCATCCGCCATTACAAACTGTACGGACGGTCGATGTACGGGCGGTTCGCGAACCGCTCCTATGCACCCGCTCACACTCTCCTCATTTTCCTCCTCATCACCGGCCTCTCCGTCCGCCTGCTCGCCGTGCGCGACCTCGCCTTCCCGCCGTGGGTCGACAGCAGCCGTCACGCGCTGATAACGACGGTGATGTTGGACAGCGGGCAGACGCCGGATGGCTACGCGCCCTATTTGCCGGTGGACGAGTTCACTTATCACTTCGGTTTTCACACGGTGGCGGCCGGTGTGCAGATGTTGGCGGGCGACTCGCTGCCGCGCACGCTGCTGGTTTTGGGTCAATTACTGAACGCGCTGGCGGCGCTGAGCGTGTATTGTGGGGCATGGCTGCTGACGAGGCGGCGGGGCGCTGCCCTGCTGTCGGCGCTGTTGGTGGCGCTGCCCTTCTTTTTTCCGGCTTATTACGTCACCTGGGGCCGCTTCACGCAGTTGACGGGTGTTCTGCTGCTGGCGCCGCTGCTGGCGCTGACCTGGCTGTTAGCGCGGGGCAGCCGCGGCTGGGGGCACTCGTGGTGGATGGTCGGTTTGTTGACGGCCGGATTGTTCTTTATTCACGTACGCGTTTTTATGGTCTATCTGCCTTTTGCGGCGCTGGCCTGGGTGGCGTCGTGGGGCCGGGGACGACGCGTTGAGGCGACGCGGAACCTGGGCGCGGCTGGGTTGCTCGGTCTGCTGCTTGTGGCGCCACGGCTCTGGCAGCTTGCGAGCGCAGCTTCAGGCAGCGGCTACCTTACGGCGGCGGGTGAGTCTTACGCCGAATTCCCGCTGGGTTACGTGCAGGCCGGCTGGGAACGCTGGTTTCTGGCGCTGGGCGGCCTGGTTTTTGTGGCTTTGACAGTTATGGCGCTGCGGGGCAAGAGGCGCGCCGTGGCGGGCGTGGCGCTGGGCGGATGGGTGGCGTTGGTGATCGTGCTGTTATCGGGTCGTGTGCCAGGCCTGCCCGTGTTGTGGCTGGTGAACCTGAACAGCGCTTACATCGTGTTCTTCGTGCCCCTGGCGCTGCTGCTGGCGCTGGGCGTTGGGTGGCTCTGGTCTTGGATTGGCCGCCGCCCGCCGCCCGTACAATGGGCGGCGGCGCTTGTGCTGGGCGCGTTGCTGGCAGCCTGTGCTGTGTTTGGGCTCTGGCAGCAGACGACAATCCTGAACGCGTCGACAATTCTGGCGCAGCCCGCCGACAGCCAGGGCCTGGCGTGGGTGGGAGAACATTTGCCACACGATGCGCGCGTGGCAGTCAATAGCTGGCGCTGGTTAGGCGAGACGTGGGCGGCAGGGGATGGCGGCGCCTGGCTGCTGCCCCTAACGGGACTTGAGCCCACCACGCCGCCGGTGGATTACGTCGGCGAGCGCGAGCTGTTCCTGGAGGTGATCTCCTTTAACGAAGCCGCCACTGCGATTGAGGACTGGTCTACGCCGGAAGCAGCCCGCTGGCTGGCGCAGCAGGGCGTCAGCCACATATACGTCGGCGCCCGCGGCGGCTTCCTGGATCCCGCAGCGCTGGCGCGGAATCCCGGGGTGGAGATGCTTTATGGGCGCGATGGGGTGTTTGTGTTTGCAGTGAGGGGTGGAGACCTAGAGAACTAGAAAACATGAGATTAGCGATTGGAGATTGGAGATTTATCGGGAGTCGCTTTATGCGGGCGCTCATGTTGCATCCAAGCTGGCAATGTTGCTCTCGAGAAATGATATGATTTCCGCGAGGGTCTCTTCGTCAAAGGCGAAACGAGCCCCGGCGGCGGCAAAGAGGTCGGGCAGGGCGGCGGAGCCGCCCAACGCCAGCGCTTCGCGGTAGCGGGCCAGGGCTGTAGCCTGATCTTGCCGGGCGTTCTGCCACACTTGCGCGGCGCCCAGGGCGGCGATGCCGTACTCGATGTAGTAGAAAGGAATCTGGAAGATGTGGATCTTGCGCTGCCAGCCGGTCACTGCCGCGTCTTCCAACCCGCTCCAGTCCACCCCGGGTAGAAAGCGCGCCCAGAGCGTAGACCACTGCGCGTCGCAGGCGCGGGGATCGTGCGCGATGTCCGCATGCGTGTAAACCCAATGTTGGAAGGCGTCCACTACGGCCATGTAGGGCCAAAAGAGAATCATCTGCTCCAGGTGCTCGACTTGGGCGCGGGCGGCTTCTTCGTCGCTATAAAAGGCCTGCGCGTTGTTTGCGTGGTTTCGCGAAAGATAAGGTGAGGCGAGCAGCTCCATGGCCATCGAAGCCACCTCGTTAAACTCCATCGGCGTGTCGAGCTGTTGATGGTAGGGAAGGTTGGCGGCGGCAAAGGCGTGAAACGCGTGCCCAGCCTCGTGCATCATCGTCTGCACGTCATCATGCATTCCGACGCCGTTCATAAAGATGAACGGCCGTTTCGCCGTGGCAAAATAAGTGCAGTAGCCGCCGGGCGCTTTACCGGCGCGATTTTCTACATCCAGCAATTGTTCGTTCACCATTGTCTCAAATTGAGCGCCGAGCTGGTCGTCGACCTGGCGGAAAAGCGCCACACTTTTGCCCAAAAATTCAGATGCGTCGCCATAGGGCCGCAACGGATTAACCCCGGGTGGATTGACTGGGGAATTCCACTCGCCATCGCTCAAGTCCCAGGGGCGCAGTTTGTCGACGCCTAGCTGTCGCCGCCTTCGCTGATAGACGCGAGTCGCTGCAGGAACGCAGACCGCGGCGATCGCCTCCTGAAACGTGGCAGCGTCCGCAGGCGTGTAGTCAAAGCGATGATAGTTCCGCCACTGGTATTCGCGAAAATCCACGCAACCGGCGTTAGCAGCGACCTGTCGCCGAATGGAAAGCATTTCCTGCCACAACTCATTTAGCGCCTCCCGGTCTTCCAGCCGTCGATCCTGCGCCAGCCGCCAGACCTGCTCGCGCACTTCGCGGTCGGGGTCGTTGAGATAGGGCTTTAGCTGCGGCAACGGCAGCTCCTCACCTTTCCAACGCGCCGTCTGGCTGCCTACGATTTTCTGATAGCGCGATCCCAGTTTGTTGAGTTCGACCCCCAAGGGAATATTTTCTTCCCGGAACAGCTCGGCTTCGGCGCGCAGTTTTAACAGGGGGATGGCCATGCCGAGCCTGTCCATTTCGTCCAATGCCTCGCCGCTCTGAAGCAGCTTTTCTTTGAGCGTCTGGTCGGCTTTCTGTGCCGGCGGGACAACCTGTTCCAAAAAGGCGAAGTACCTCTGCTCTGCCTCACTATCACGCGTGTCCATGTCGTGCGCCAGGCTAAGACGCGCATAAACCTCGCCGACGACGTTTTGCAGGCGCGTCCAGTCGCCCAGCCAAGTGCCAACGGTGTCGCGTGCAATATCGCGCGCCTTTAGTTCTTCGTAGTAGGGCGAAAACTGCTCCCAGCTCCAATCCATAGCGGGCCTGGCCTCGGCCGGTAGCGTGTCGAACATGTTACTCTCCTTGAGACTGCTGTCCATTTCAGAATTGCGAACCGGCGAGATTATAACCTGATCACAGGATTATTCATTCTTCACGCCTTTTGCCGCCCTTTCTCGATGGGCTATAATCGCCGCACTAAGTGGCTGATAAACAAGGATCTTTTCCCCCATGCTGGATTTCTCCCTGACTGACGACCAATTGAGCGCGGCCCAAATGGTGAAGGATTTTGCGGAGCGTGAAGTTTATCCCTCGATTAAGGAGTACGACCGCAAACAAGAGATGAATCCCAGCGTGCTGCCGCGCATGGCGGAGCTGGGAATTCTAGGTATCAATATACCCGTTCGCTATGGCGGGCAGGGCTTCGACTACGTGACGCTGGGCCTGGTGTGTGAGGAGCTGGAGCGCGTGGATTCGACGCTGCGCGTGGTGATGTCGGTGCATGTGGGGCTGAACAGCCTGGGCCTCTTGCAGTGGGGCACGGAAGAGCAGAAACAGCGCTTCCTTAAGCCCCAAGCCCGCGGCGATAAATATGGGGCGTTTTGCCTGACCGAGCCAGGAGCGGGCTCAGACGTGGCTTCAATGCGCTCTACGGCGCGCCGCGAAGGTGACTGTTACGTCGTCAACGGCGAGAAAATGTGGATCAGCCTGGCGACGAGGGCGGACCACTTTTTGTGGTTTGCCAAGACGGATACCCAGGCCGATCCGCCGCATGACGGCATCACGGCGTTCATGGTGCAGGCGGACATGGACGGCGTGACCAAGGGTGACATTCACGGCAAACTCGGCGTGCGCGCGGGGTCCACCGGCTGGGTAAATTGCAGCGACGTGCGCGTGCCGCTGGAGAACCGTATCGGCGAAGAAGGCGAAGGGTTCAAAATCGCCATGAGTTGCCTGGACAACGGGCGCTTCACGGTGGCGTCGGGGGCTACGGGCCTGATTCGCGCGTCACTGGAAGCATCCGTGCGCTACGCCCAGGAGCGTCGGGCGTTTGGCAAACCGATTTCGCGACACCAGCTGGTGCAGCAGAAGCTGGCCTACATGAAACAGTGGTACGACTGTGCGCGCTTGCTTTATTTGCGCGCGGGCTGGCTGAAAAACGAGGGGCGGCGTAACACGCAGGAGACGTCGATGGCCAAATGGTATGCCACCGACATGTCGTTCCAGGCGGCCAACGAGGCGCTGCAGATCCACGGCGCGTACGGTTATTCCGACGAGTATGACGTGGAGCGATATCTACGTAACAGCCGCGGAGCGATCATCTACGAAGGCACAAGCGAAGTGCACCAGTTGATGCAGGCGGGCTACGCGCTGGGTCTGCGCCAGGATGGTGCGCTGCGCTGCGAGCTGCCGGCCTATGACGCGGAAATGTGGCAGTCTGAGGGCGAGGGATAGCCGTTGTCCATGCAGACGCGGCAGACGAACGGAACGACAAGCGCGATGGGCCAGCGTGTGAAGGTAGAGGTTCAGCCCGGCGAGACGCTGCGCTTTCCGCCACGGTGTGTTAACTGCGGGAATGAGGCGGCCGGCGCGATGCGCCTGCATAAGCGGCGCGGGCGCGTGACGCGGGAAATAGACGCGCCGCTGTGCGCCGACTGCCGCCACGAATTGCAGCGACTTTCCGGGGAGGAGGAGCGCTGGCGGCGTATGGGCTGGTTTTTTGGCGCGCTGGCCTTTGTTTTGGCCGTGATCGTCTTCTTGCTTCTTCTGCCGGGATGGTTGGCGTTTATGCCGCGGCTGTTGCTGGCGGCCATTCTGGCAGGCAGCGTCGGAATGCTGGTCGTGGTTTATTTTCGCCGCAACAGCGTGAAGTACGCGCGACCGGAAAAGCATGCGGTGCGTAACGCCGCCCAGTTGCACGATTTCTCATGGCGGGCAACAACTTTCGAATTTGAGAATGAGGCATTTGCGCGGGAGTTTGTTGAGTTGAATAGAGAGAAACTGATCGAGACTGAGAATAGGGATTAGAGATTGGAGATTGTCATCCTGAGCGGAGCTTCGGAGCGAAGGATCTAAAGATTGGAGAATAGAGAGACATAGTCATGAAAGTTGTAGTTTGTGTGAAACAAACGCCAAGTACGACGGCGGTTTTTTCGGTGCAGAACGGGAACGTGCGCTGGGACGATCCCGGCGGGAACAAACCGAACGTAGTAAACCCCTGGGACGAATACGCCATCGAGGAGGCCATTCGGCTGCAGGAAAAGCATGGCGGACAAGCTATTGCTCTGACGATGGGCAGCGAGGAGAGCAAAGAAGCGCTGAAGACGGCCCTGGCGATGGGCTGCACGGAAGCGGTGCTGGTCGCGGATG
>JAICPS010000012.1 GCA_025929715.1 Anaerolineae bacterium
ACCGGCTATTCTGCCTGCTGCGAACATCGATCACGATGCGCCGCGCCCGCCCGCGCCGGAGCCCGGCGTGACGGTGGCATATGGTCGTTATCTGGCGACAAACTGCGTCCTTTGCCACGGCGAGGATATGGCCGGTGTTCCGGGCGAAGGCGGCGGGCTCAATCTAACGCCGGGCGGCGATCTGGGGCAATGGACGGAGGCCCAGTTTATGGAGACAATACGCACGGGCGAGACGCCAGAGGGTGAGCTACTCGATCCGGAACTGATGCCCTGGCGCAGTATTCGCAGGCTGTCTGACGACGAGTTGCGTGCCATCTGGCTCTATCTGCAATCGCTGCCGGCGGTGATCAACGAGGAAACGTCGGCAGGACGGAGCGAATAGCATGGCCATGACTCTTCTTCCACACGTTAAAGAGCCACGTCAGCGCAGGCAGCAGCTAATCCACTGGCTGTGGGCTGGGTTGACGCTGGTTATCCTCGGACTGGCGATTGCCAGCATCTCACCCCGCTTTGTGCACCTGGTGGCGACGGTGGATAGACGACCCATTGCCGATCTCGGACTTACCAGGCAGGCTTACGCAGGTTACATCACAACACTGGATATGCTGGTGTTGGTGACACACATGCTGATTGCCGCCGTTATCGTCTGGCGTCGCTCCGACGAACGAGTGGCGCTATTCGTGGCCTTTGCCCTGCTGACGAATGGCGCCATCGCCAGTTTCTATCGTCTGTACGCCGGGAACGAGATCGACGGCGGGTGGCGCACGCTATTAAACTTGATTACAGTCGCCGGTCTCAGTTCTAGCGTTATTCTGCCCTACATTTTCCCCGATGGGCGCTTTGTGCCGCGAGCAACCGTCGTGCTCAGTGTAATGTGGACCATTCAGGTGACTCTCGCCGTTTTCTGGCCGGAGCTGCCGGTCAGCATTCCATCCTGGCCGCTTTATCAACAGGTGCTGGTCCTGCTGGTGTGGGCAGCCAGCGGTTTGATCGCGCAACTGTATCGCTACGTAAATATTTCAAACGCCGTGCAGCGGCAGCAGACCAAGTGGGCCATTGCCGGGTTGACGGCGGCGGTGCTGGGACCTGTCGGTTATTTTGTCACGGCCGTAATCGTGCCCACGATGAGCGGTCCGCGCGTGTCTAACGTTCTATACCAGCGCATTGGCGCCTCTTTTTTCTCAGTTTCTTTCCTATACCAGCTGCTGGGCCTGACGCTGCTCAGCCTGTTGCTGATAATCTTTCCCCTCTCTTTCGCCATCGCCATTCTCCGTTACCACTTGTGGGAAATCGACATCATCATCAATCGAACGATGGTGTACACTACTTTGACGGGCCTGCTGATGTTGATCTACGTGGTAAGCGTCGTGTTGCTGGAGAGCGTTTTCCGTCTGTTCGTCGGCGATGGAACGTCGTTGGCGGTGGTGGTCTCTACGCTAACAATTACGGCTCTCTTTACACCTTTACGGCGGAGAGTTCAGGACTTTATCGATCGCCGCTTTTATCGCCGGCGCTATGACGCCCAGAAGATTCTTTCCGCCTTTGCGCGGTCGGTGCGCGACGAAGTGGAAATGCAGCGGCTCGCCGAAGAAATAATTAGCGCTGTAGGGCATACGATGCAGCCTGCCCATCTTTCACTTTGGCTCCGCGGCCCGCTAAAAGATCGGCGAATATGATGAAAACGCGCGTAGTACTCTGGCTGGCCATCGCTTTTACAGTTACGGCAACTGGCATGATGCTGTTTCTGGGCTATCTTGGCCGTCAGGCGGTCGCCCCCGGTGGGTTGGAGAATTGGCCCGAGCAGTTGTTGCGACTGCCGACGATGATCGGCGCTGTCGCGTTGGGCGTGCTGATTGTCTCCAAACAGCCTCGCAATCGCTATGGCTGGCTGTGGTTGGTGTTTGGGCTGAGCTACGTCGTCCGGCAAACGGCCGAGAGCTACGCCGTTTTTACGCTGGTTGCGCGCCCTGGTGCACTGCCACTGGGCCTGGAAATGGCCTGGCTAGGAGATCGATCCTGGTTCGTCTACATTACGACGACGCCCTTCATTTTGCTGCTGTTTCCGAGTGGCCGTTTCCCGTCTCGGCGTTGGAGAGCCGTGGGCTGGGTTATTGTGCTGTCTTCTTTGGCTTCCTTGCTCAGCAGTAGTTTCATTCCCTGGCCGGAAGGAGCGGCCGTCGGCCCATTTGAAAATCCGTTTGTACTCATCGAAGGACCGCTGGCTACCACCATCGCCGACTATTGGGCCGTGCCGCTGAGTATCGTATTCATCGCCATCATCGCCAGCGCCGTCTCTATACTGAGGCGTTTGCGGCGGGCGAAGGGTGAAGAACGCCAGCAATTGAAATGGTTCACGCTGGGAGCTTCGTTTGTGGGCCTGTTGATGCTGATAAACGTGATCTACGCTTCGATCCTGGTGCTTGGAGAGGTGCCAGAGTTTGTGCCCCAGTGGGTGTGGGATGTTGCAAACCAGGCAGCCTACGTGGCGCTCTTCGGCGGAATCGCAGTCGCCATTTTGAAATACCGGCTCTACGACGTCGATCTCGTCATCCGGCGCACGCTGGTCTATGGAATTCTGACGACGGTGCTGGTCTTGATCTATTTTGGTACGATACTCTCGCTACAAAACGCACTTCTAATCCTGACGGAGCGCTCGCAGTCGGAAATGACGACGGTTCTATCCACACTGGCGATTGCCAGCCTGTTCAATCCGTTGCGCACGCGCATTCAGGGCTTTATTGACAGGCGATTTTACCGCAGCAAATACGACGCACAGCGAACGCTAGTCCTTTTTGGCAAAACGTTACGTAGTGCGGTGGAACTAGACGTGCTGACCGACGACCTGGTACAGATCGTGCGCGAGACTTTGCAGCCAGAACACGTTTCGTTGTGGCTGCACCGGCAGCCCCCTGAAGCCTGATAGGGGACGAGGAGATGCTGTCATGTATAGATTGACGATTTCGCTGTTCGTGCTGATTTCCATCGGCGGGCTGTTAGCAGGCTGTCGTCTACTGGAAATGGAGCCGGGAGATCCGGTGACGCTTACGCCAGCCCCTACGGAGACAGCGACAGAGGAGGCGTTGGTGACGGAGACTGCTCCGGCTGCGGGGACGCCTCCGGCCACATCTGGCGGCACGGCGACCGTCGAGTCGCAGCCGACGCCGACGCTGGCGCAGCCAGCGCCAACACAGACGGCGGATGCCACGGCCGCTCAACCAACCGCAACCGAGCCGCCTGCTGAGCCGCAGGGCGTCGATCAGCGCATTTCATTTGCGGCCGGCGCGACGTCGGCCACTGTGGAGAGTGCGGTTGTCAGCGGCACGCGCGATCGTTACACGCTGTGGGTCCAGGCAGGCCAGACCATGCGCGTGGAGATCAGTTCCTTGGAAAATAACGCCGACTTTCAGGTTTATGCGCCGGACGGGCAGCAGCTAAAGGGTGAGTCGCCGGGCGAGGTGGTCGAGCTGTGGGAACAACGTCTTCCTCAATCGGGCGATTACGTGATTGTCGTGGGCCCTACCAGAGGGAACGCGACCTACCGCCTGGTGGTGACGATTCCACCGGCAACGTCTGCCGAGCCGACACGCATTAATTTTGAGCCCGGGATGACGGCGGCGACGCTTGAAGGCCAGTTAGAAGCGGGTGGGCGGGACCTTTACGTTCTGGGCGCGGTTGAAGAACAGTACATGACCGTCGGCGTAACCGCGCTTAGCGGCGAGCTGGTGCTGGGCGTAAGCGGAGCCGATGGGACCGTCTTTCTGCCACTGAATGCCGAGCAGATGAGCCTGCAAATTGTGGCGCTGCCGGCGACGATGGATTATTTTATTGAGGTAGTCTCCACCGGCGCTGCCACAGATTATCTGCTGGTGGTGAGTATCAGCGCCCTGGAGGATCTGCCGGAGCGCATCGAATTCGAGGAAGGCGCGACCACGGTGACCGTGGCGGGCACGCTAGACGCCGGCGGCGACCTGGATAGTTATATACTGCGCGCCCTACAGGGCCAGACGATTACAATCGAGGTACTGCCCGAGGATGCGCCGCTGAGCGTCTATCTGCAGTCAGAAGATGCCGCGGACTTCTTTTTTGCGGTGGAGGGGCGTCTTGTAGCCGAGCTGCCACGGACGCTGGATTATGTATTAACCGTCTCCACACCTAACGCCGCAGGTATCACAAACTATGAACTTCAAATAATGATTGAATAGTTGGAAACGGGCGTTCCGTAACGGTTAGCAGACGTTGCCGCAGTATGATAGGGGTGAAATGAAACAGATACGGCATTTGTGGCAAAGTTGGAGACGGCGTGAAGATTCGGATGCGAGACCGCAGGCCAGCCTGCGTTCGCAGGTCGTCATGCTCGATCTCGATATCGTACCCAACGATCCGCTGGTGCTTTACTTCCAGACATCGCCGGGCGTGGTGGATGTGGAGCGATTGGAGATCGACTCGCCGGTTTTAGACTCGCTGCGCGCAGCCGGCGTAAAGCTGGTGGTGCCGCTGGTCAGCCAGGGCGAGCTTATTGGCATGATTAATCTGGGCCCGCGGCTTAGCGAGCAAGATTATTCTACAGACGACCGTAAGTTGTTGAGTGATCTGGCAACACAGGCGGCTCCGGCCGTGCGCGTAGCGCAGTTGGCGCGCCAGCAGCAGGCGGAAGCGCGCGAGCGGGAGCGAATGGAGCAGGAGCTGCGCGTGGCGCGGCTCATCCAGCAAACGCTGCTGCCGCATGAGCTGCCAAATTTGCCGGGTTATGAAATTGCGACCTACTACCGGCCGGCCCGTGAAGTGGGCGGCGACTTTTATGACTTTCTCTATTTTGAGGATGGGCAGGTGGGTCTTATTATCGGCGACGTGACCGACAAGGGCGTGCCGGCCGCCCTGGTGATGGCTACCACTCGAACGCTATTGCGAGCGGCTGCCGAGCGCATGACCTACCCCAGTCCGGTGCTGGAACGCGTGAACGAGCTGCTATACCCTGATATTCCGCAGCGTATGTTTGTGACCTGCCTGTATGCATTGCTCGATCCAGCGAGCGGGCGCCTGCGCTATGCCAACGCCGGTCATGATTTGCCGTACCGCCGTCATAGCAGTGGCGTGGACGAATTGCGGGCAACGGGAATGCCCCTGGGCCTGATGCCGGGCATGAAGTACGAAGAAAAGGAAGTAATCCTGTCGAAAGGGGATTTGGTGCTCTTTCACAGCGATGGGCTGGTAGAGGCGCACAATTCTGCCGGCGATATGTTTGGTTTTCCACGCCTGCAGGAAACGATGGGTCAGCAACCTGGCGACGATACTTCTTCCGTTATCGAATTTTTGTTGGGTGAGTTGGCTAGCTTTGCCGGCGATGACTGGGAGCAGGAAGACGACGTAACGCTTGTGAGTTTACGACGAGGCGTTACGAAAGAGGTGGACAAGGAGCCCCAAGTGGACGAACGACCCGCGGTAGAAAGCAGAAATCGAGATCTCTGGCAGCGCGATTGGCAGGTAATTGCCGAATTCGAGCTTCCCAGTGAACCGGGCAATGAACGAAAGGCAATGGAAGAGGTAGCCAACCGCGTTCAGGATATGGAAATTTCCGCGACGCGAATGGAAAAATTAAAAACGGCAGTCGCCGAAGCCACGATGAATGCGATGGAACATGGCAATAAGTATCGCGCGGAGATTCCGGTACACATTCAGGTAATGACGGTGGACGGCGCGCTAGGGGTGCGCATCACGGATCGCGGTGCGAGCCAACCGATCCCTGAGGCGGAATTGCCAGACCTGGAAGCCAAGTTGGCCGGGATGCAGTCCCCGCGTGGCTGGGGTCTCTTTTTGATTGAAAATATGGTGGACGAGTTAAACGTGCTCACCGACGACGTTCACCATACCGTCGAGCTAATTATGCACCTGCAGAAGGAAGGAGAATAATATGTCGCGACCACAACGCCAATTCGAGGCTGCTGTGCGCGGCGGCGATGGGCTGGCCATTATCGATCTGCATGGAGAGATGGATGGCTTCGCCGAAGAAGCGCTCAACGCGGCCTATGCTGAAGCTACCAGCAGCGAGCCACCGGCGGTTTTGCTGAATTTCAGCGACGTCGATTATATCAACAGTACGGGAATTGCTCTGATCGTCGGCCTGCTGGCGCAGGCCAGGAAGAGCCACCGCCGCCTGCTCACCTGCGGGCTTAGCGAGCACTACCAGGAGATCTTTCGTATTACGCGGCTGGCGGACTTCATGAGCATTTTTCCCGACGAGAGTGCAGCACTTAGCGAGCTACAGGCCTCGTAAGGCCAGGAGGACACAATGCCCCAATCACAGGTAAAGATGGACGTTCGGAAAGTCACTCCACAGGCGAGTGTTATCGATATCGAAGGTGACGTGACGGCCTTTTCCGAAAACGTGTTAATGGATGCTTACACCGATGCCAGCAGCGACGGCGCTAACTCTATTATCTTAAACTTCAGCAATCTCGACTATATGAACAGTTCCGGAATCGGACTGCTGGTCACGCTGTTGATCCGCGCTCAACGCCAGGGGCAGTCGCTACTGGCCTACGGGCTCAGCGACCACTACCGGCAGATTTTCGAGCTGACGCGGCTGAACGAAGCTATCTCCTGTTACGCAGGCGAGGCGGATGCCGTGGCGGCGGCGAGTAACGGACGCTGACAACAAGACGGAGATAGGTGAGCGTGATGGACGAACGACAGGACGAGATCTGGGCCAAACCGGTTGCAAGAATGACCGTTTCGGAGCTGCCGGTTGGCGCTACCAATCTGAACGTGGAAGGACGCCAGCCGGTGAGCCCGCTGCAAGGGTTTGGCGCGCTGTGGCAGAAGACGTACCGCTTACGGCTGAGAGGTGAAGACGTCACACCGGCGCAGGTCATGGCGGTCTGGAAAGAAAAATTCCCTCAGTTTCAGCCAAAAGGCAACCGGTTCTATCCGCCGGTCGGCGGCGTGCGTTCGGGCGAGATCATCTTTATCGAAAGCACCGTGTCGGCATGGCCCGGGCGCTTGCCGGGAATTCCAATCAGCAGCGGCGTGCGCGTTATCTATAATGACGACGAGTGCTTCACGATCATGACGCCGCAGGGCTTTCCGGAGTCAGGCTGGAATAGCTTCAGTACGTTCGAAGAAGACGGCGAGACCTGGGTGCAGGTGCAGTCAATGGCGCGCGCAGCCGATCCGATTTACGAGTTCGGGTTCCGCTTTATGGGTGGCGCGCGTTTCCAGGAAGAGACGTGGCAGCACGTTGTAAAGGCCGTCGCCGCGCACTTTGGCGTTCACGACGAGCCTGTGCAGGTGATCCGCAGTTGTATTGATCCGGGCTTTCAATGGCGTGAAATACGCAACGTTTGGCAGAACGCCATGATTCGCTCCATGTTTTACATGCCGGTGCGCCTGGTTCGTAAGGTGTTGCGTCGGTAAATTCGATCGACCTCAGAGACCGCCGAGGGCGCTGAGGAATGAAAGATTTGAGGCAAAAGCTTTTGCGACAATCTCTGCGCTCTCCGCGAACTCTGCGGTTTACTGCGATTAAGTAGTGGAGGAATGTCCCATGGAAGATCGTGAAAACAAGGACAGGGCGGCGCGTGACGCAGCCTGGGCCAAACCGGTGGACCGGTTGCGCGTTTCTGGCGTGCCTGACGGCGCCTTAAACTTGAATGTAGAAGGTCGCCAGCTCACAGGCCCTTTGCGTGGATTCGGAAAGATGTGGCAGAAAACGTACCGCGTGCGGCTGGACGGCGTCGAAGCTACACCGCAAGAAGTGATTGCGGCGTGGAAGGAAAACTTCTCGAAGTTCTGGCCGGAGGGGAACGCCTTTTATGGTCCGTTGACGGGCATTGCTCCCGGCGAAGTGGCTGTGCTGAACCTTTCTATGCCCGGTCGCATCCCGTTGAGCACCGGCGTCATGGTGATCTTCGCCGACGAGGAGTCGTTTACGTTTATGACGCCGCAGGGCCATATGCTGGCGGCGTGGATCACTTTCAGCGCCTTCGAGGAAGATGATACGAAGGTGGTCCAGGTTCAGGCCCTGCTGCGGGCGACGGATCCGCTGAGCGAGATCGGGTTGCGGCTGTTTGGACACAAGTCAGAAGACGAATTCTGGCGGCATACGCTGAAGGCGCTGGCGGCCCACTTTGGAGTCACGGCGTCCGTGGAGCAGCAGGTGACGTGCGTCGATCCGCGCTTGCAGTGGTCGCAGGCAGGCAACATCTGGCACAGTGCGGCGCTACGTACGCCGCTGTACGCGCCCGTGCACTGGCTGCGGCGAATGATTCGGCGCTCGTAAAACGATGAGTTCTTACGATGCCGTCGTCGTAGGCGCCGGTCCTAATGGGCTGGCAGCAGCTATCACCCTGGCGCAAGCCGGGCATAAAGTCATTGTGTTGGAAGGTGCGGAGACGATCGGGGGCGGCATACGCTCCGCGGAATTGACGCTTCCCGGCTTCGTGCACGACGTTTGCTCGGCGATTCATCCTCTTGGCGTGGCATCTCCTTTTTTCCAACATCTTGATCTCGCCGCGTATGGCCTGGAGTGGATTTTTCCCGAACTGCCGCTGGCGCACCCCTTTGACGACGGTACGGCGGCCGCACTCTATCCATCGGTGCAGGAAACGGGCCGGGCGTTGGGCCAGGACGCCGCTGCATACGAACGGTTGATGGAGCCGCTGGTACGCGATTGGGATAGGCTTTCGGGGGCACTGCTGGGTCCTTTTCGCATTCCGCGGCACCCGCTGGCTTTGGCGCGCTTTGGGCTGAAGGCGCTGCGTTCGGCGCAGGGCCTGGCGCTAAGCCACTTCGACGGTGAGCGCGCTCGCGGCCTGTTTGCCGGTCTGGCGGGCCACAGCATCATGTCGCTCAGTAAGCCGGGCACAGCGGCGTTTGGGCTCGTTCTAGGAATTCTGGGACACAGGGTAGGATGGCCCATGGCGCGTGGGGGGTCTGGTCAGATTGGGCGGGCGATGGCTGAGCATTTCTGCTCGCTCGGCGGCGAGATCGTCACGGGGAATTATGTGCAGTCGCTGGACGAATTGCCGCCCGTGCGCGCCACACTGTTGGACGTCACGCCGCGCCAGCTGCTGGCGATGGCGGGCGACAGTCTCCCGGCGCGCTACCGGCGCACACTCCGGAATTTTCGTTATGGGCCAGGCGTATGCAAGGTTGACTGGGCGTTGAGCGGGCCGATTCCCTGGACTGCGCCAGAGGCACAGCGGGCGGGCACTGTGCACCTGGGGAGCACGCTGGGCGAAATTCTGCTTTCGGAGCGCGAGGTGTGGTGGGGCCGCCATCCACAGCACCCATACGTATTGGTGGCGCAACAGAGCCTGTTTGACGGTACGCGCGCCCCGGAGGGCAAGCACACCGCCTGGGCCTACTGCCACGTGCCCCAGGGCTCTGCAGTGGATATGACCGAGCGCATTGAGGCGCAGATTGAGCGCTATGCGCCAGGATTCCGTGACTGTATCCTGGCGCGCCACACGCGCACGGCGATGGAAATGGCGCGTTACAACCCCAATTATATCGGCGGAGATATCAACGGCGGCGTGCAGGATCTGCGCCAGCTTTACACGCGACCCGCGCCGCGCCTCAATCCCTACAGCACACCGATTCCGGGCGTGTACCTCTGTTCTTCCTCCACACCACCCGGCGGCGGCGTGCACGGTATGTGCGGCTACCACGCCGCGCGGGCCGCGTTGGTGGGCCGGTTTCAGGGCTGAGGGTGTGATGCACTTCGCGTCGTAATTTGCAGGATCGTTCTCCGGTGGGCTATTCTAGCGGGTGGTCGTAACCTGTATTCGCGCCTTCGCAGAACGTGGAATAGAATCCACGGCTACACTTTCCCTGGAGTAAAAGATGGAAATTAACGGAAATAGTTTTCTGGTCGCGGGCGGCAGTTCCGGCCTTGGGGCTGCCTGCGTGCGCCGGCTGGCGGCAAATGGGGCGCGCGTGGTGATCGCCGACGTTAACGACGAGAGCGGGCGGCCGCTGGCCGAGGAACTCGGCGAGAACATATCGTTTGCGCATACAGACGTCACCGACGAGGGAAGCGTGCGCGACGCAGTGGCGCAGGCCGTCGCCGCAGGTACGCTCCGCGGAGCAATCAACTGCGCCGGGATCGCCATCGCCGCCAAGGTCCTGAGCAGGGACGGCGCGCATCCATTGGCCTCTTTTCGTCGCGTGCTGGATGTCAATCTTGCAGGTAGTTTTAACGTGTTGCGCCTGGCAGCGGAGGCAATGAGCGAAACGGAGCCGGAAGAGAGCGGTGAACGGGGCGTCATCATCAATACCGCTTCGGTGGCGGCGTTTGAGGGCCAGATCGGACAGGCTGCTTATTCGGCCTCGAAGGGCGGAGTCGTCGGTATGACCCTGCCGGCAGCGCGAGAGCTGGCACGCTATGGAATTCGTGTAGTCACTATTGCTCCAGGTATTTTTGATACCCCGATGATGGCAGGATTGCCGGAGAAAGCGAGGCTATCGTTGGGCGAACAGGTGCCGTTTCCCTCGCGGCTCGGTGCTCCTGAAGAATATGCAGCGCTGGCGCAACATATTATCGAAAACCCCATGCTAAACGGAGAGGTAATCCGCCTGGATGGGGCGTTGAGGATGGGGGCGAGGTAGAAATTGGAGTGCTGAATGTATGATCTGAGTCGCTATTCTCCCCACGATCTAACCGCCAATACGATACGGACGTTGGCCATGGATGCGGTGCAGGCGGCGGAATCGGGGCATCCAGGTACGCCGATGGGCCTGGCCGACCTGGCAGTTGTGTTGTGGGGGCAGTTTTTGCGGCATAATCCGGCCGATCCCAAGTGGCCAAACCGCGATCGCTTCATACTTTCGGCGGGCCACGCGTCGATGTTGCTTTACAGCCTTTTGCATTTGTCAGGCTATGATCTGCCGTTGGAGGAACTGAAGACCTTCCGGCAGTGGGGCAGCCACACGCCGGGGCATCCGGAGAATTATGAGACGCCTGGTGTGGAGACGACGACGGGACCGCTGGGACAGGGCATCGGTAACGCCGTGGGTATGACGATTGCCGAACGATGGCTGGCGGCGCAATATAATCGGCCTAATTACGAAATTATCGACCATCATACCTACGTCATTGTTAGCGACGGCGATCTGATGGAGGGCATTTCGCATGAGGCATGCTCGTTGGCAGGTCACCTGAGCCTAGGCAAGTTAATCGTCTTCTACGACGACAATAAGATTACCATTGACGGGCCAACGGACCTGGCCTGGAGCGACGACGTGCCGGCCCGTTTCCACGCCTATAAGTGGCACGTGCAGCAGGTGGATGGGCACGATCCGCGGGCCATTGCGGACGTAATTGAAGCCGCGCGGGCCGAGACGCTGCGTCCCTCGCTGATCGCGGTGCACACGCATATCGGATATGGCAGCCCGCACAAGCAGGATACGAACAGCGCGCATGGCGAACCGCTAGGTGAGGAAGAAATCCGGCTGACAAAAGAGAATTTGGGTTGGCCGCCCGAGGCGAAGTTCTACGTGCCTGAGGGTGCCTGCGACTATCTGAGACCGCGGGCAGCGAGAGACTGGCAGCGGAGCTGGCAGGCCCTTTTTGATGCTTATGCGGCTGACTACCCGGAGTTGGCGCAACAGTTCCTGGTGGCGCAGCGCGGAGATCTGCCGCAGGGATGGGACGAGAATTTGCCGGCGTTCGAAGCGGGAAAGCAGCTCGCGACGCGCGCTTCGTCGGGCAAAGTCGTGGAAGCGCTGGCCGCGCGCATTCCCTGGCTGCTCGGCGGCTCCGCCGATCTAACAGGTTCGGTGAAGACGCAGGCCGGCGACGCAACGCACCTGACGGGCAGCGATTTCAGCGGGCGCTACATCCATTATGGCATCCGCGAGCACGCCATGGCTGCGGCCATGAGTGGGATGGCGCTGCATGGCGGGGTGCGTCCTTTCGGAGGCACTTTCCTCATCTTTTCCGACTATATGCGGCCGTCAATCCGGCTGGCGGCGATGATGGGGCTGCCCGTGATTTACGTTTTCACGCATGATAGCATCGGTCTGGGTGAGGACGGTCCCACGCACCAGCCGGTGGAGCACCTTGCCAGCCTGCGTGCGATTGTGAACCTGACGACGCTGAGGCCGGCCGACGCCACAGAAACGGTAGAAGCGTGGCGGCTGGCGCTAGACCGGAAAGACGGTCCGACCGCACTGATCTTGACGCGCCAGGGGCTTCCGACGCTGGATCGCGAGCAGCTCGCCGCGCCAGAGAACGTGGCCCGCGGCGCCTATGTGCTCAGCGACGTCGAGCAGCCGGCTGCAATCTTGATCGGCACAGGTTCTGAGGTGCACATCGCGCTGGCAGCGCAGCAAATGCTGCAAAAAGAGCAGATCGCTGTACGCGTCGTATCGATGCCCTCCTGGGAGCTGTTCGACGCGCAGCCCGCCGGTTACCGCGATAGCGTTTTACCGCCAGACATTAGCGCCCGAGTAGCCGTGGAGGCCGCCGGTAAGCTTGGCTGGGAGCGCTACGTGGGAATGAATGGCGCCATTGTGGGCCTGGAGCGCTACGGCGCTTCAGCGCCCTATCAAGAGATTTACGAGCATCTGGGCATCACGGCTAAGGCCGTGGTGCAGGCGGCGAAGGAGCTATTAAGCTAGGGACCCGCGATGGCGCGACTGTCTGCTTCAATTCTAACCGCTGATTTCCGCCGCCTAGGCGACCAGGTGCGCGAAGCCCTCCAGGCGGGCGTGGATTGGTTGCATGTGGACGTGATGGACGGCCATTTTGTGCCCAACATCACCATTGGCCCTCTTGTGCCGGCGGCGCTGCGCCCAGTCGTTGACGAATTTTCACGGGCGAAGATAGACGTGCACCTGATGATTGAAAACCCCGAGCGCTATCTTCAGGATTTTGCCGGGGCCGGTGCGGATCTAATTACGGTGCACGTAGAGACGTGCCGGCACTTGCACCGGGTCGTGCAAATGATTCATGATCTGGACGTGCAGGCGGGGGTATGTCTCAATCCGGCGACACCAGCGGTGGCGCTGCAGGAGATCTTGCCTGACGTCGACCTGGTGTTGGTCATGTCTGTGAATCCGGGCTTTGGCAGACAGTCCTTCATTGCAGGCAGCACAGAAAAAGTCGCGCGCCTGCGTCGCATGCTTGATGATATTGGCTCGAATGCCTGGTTATCGGTGGATGGGGGAGTCAAGCCGCACAACGCGGCGGAGATTGTGGGTGCGGGGGCAGATGTGCTGGTGGCGGGCAGCGCGATATTCAATAAGGAGGTGTCCGTCGTAGAAGCGGTGGCGGCTTTACGGGGAGCGTTGGCCAGGGACTGATTCCTGCTCTAGGGGCACAAAGCGCTCTACTTCCAAAAGCTCGTAGACGAAGCCGGTCACGGCGCCGAAAAGAACGTGGGCGATAAGCACCGGCCAGGAGCGTAGGGCGTAAAACCAGTCGAAGAGCAATGTTAAAGTAAAGAAGTTGATAGCGTAGATTGCCAGTCCATAAAGCGCACCGCCGAGTAAGCCGACAATCAGTCCCCAGCGGTGGATGATGGTCGTCAAAATTGCAGCGTAGAAAAAGGAGATAACGAGGACTACGAGCAGGGCGACGACCACAACGCCTGCGTCAAACGTTGCCGGAGGTGGCAAGACGCCTCTACCAAGCAGTGGCGAGGCGAGGTAGCGGAAGACGGCCCACGGGGAGCCGCCGGTGTTGGCGGGAAGCAACGTCGTGATTACCAGCAGGAAAGTAATGGCTCCGGCGAGCGCGGCTACAGCAGTCGCGCGCCAATCGACTACCTGTCGAAGCATCCTTCCGCGCGGTCGTGTCATCTTCTGTCTCCCTTGCTCCCGCCTACGGTTCTAACCCCTCAGGGACGCCATTTGGGAATTCCTCGGCGATGGCCTGTTCGATGTTCGCGATGCGATTTTCAGGGTTGGGGTGCGTGCTGAAGAATTCTGGGGGCCGATTCCCTTCGCTGGCTTGAGCCAATATTTCCATAACACGCAGCATCGCCCGTGGATCGTAGCCGGCGTCGGCCATGAAGCGCACTCCCAGACTATCAGATTGTAGTTCGTCCTCACGGCCGAACCTCATATTGACGACCTGGCTGATGAGCAGCGCAACCTGCGCCGTCTGCTGGGTGCGCGGATCGTTGGGATCATAGGTGGCGATAACGGCAGCCCCACTCAATCCCTGCGCCAGTTGCTGCCGGGCAATTTGCTGGGCGGAATGGCGGGCGACGACGTGGCCAATTTCATGCGCCATGACCCCTGCAAGCTGCCCTTCGGTTTCTAGCTGATTGAACAGAGCAGAGGTGATAAAGACCGGCCCGCCCGGCAGGGCAAAGGCATTGATAGTCTGCGGGTCGTCCAGCAGATTGCATTCAAAGGGATATTCGGTCTCTGACGCCTGGCTGCTACTGACTATGTCCTGGCAGACCTGGTCCAGATAGGCCTGGGCTTCTTGATCGGGATGCAGGCCACCAAACTGCTGGGTCAGTTCTGGCGCTGATTGCAGGCCAAGGGCAATTTCCTGCTCCTTGGTAATGGCGACGTGCTGCTCTTCGTCGGTGACCGGGTTGTAGGCGCTGGAGCCGAAATAGGATATGAGGGCAAAGCCGGCTACGAGCAGGGCAACGATGATGCGTCCGATGCTTAGGCCACGCGACCGTGGTCGCACTCGACTGTACGTTCCCATAATTTCTCCGGTTCAATTCGAAGTGATATGTATTCAAATCATAACCGGTGAAGGGGGTTCGACAAGGATTTGCGGTAGATTTATATCCGGGGGCCAGTTGAGAGATATAGAGCAGCGTATATCTGGAGAGTCCAGTCGCGCTGGTATAATGTGACGCCTGTCACTCTTGTTGTCGTGTGGCGGGCTTGCGAGCGTCAATCTGGCGGCCTAGACGCTCCCAGATGCTGCTAGCGAGCCGGCTGCCGGATTTGCGGCGGAGGTTGACACGGTAGGTGGTTAGCTCCTCCTGGCCCAGGCGAATGAGCCAGGCCTTTTCCTGAAGACGTGTAAGAACCTCGTCGAGCTCGCCCTGCTCGAGTCGTTGCTCGGCCGGCAGCGCCGCGGTGGCCCGGCAAAGCTCGGGGTAGGCCATCTGAACTTCGCGCAAGATAAGGCGGATGACGCGACGTTGCCCTGCGGGCAATTGCGCCAGATCCCAGGCGCTGATGCCGCGCTTCCCGGTATCGCTTTCTAACTTCCTGTGTAATTCTTCAAAAAGGCCGCTCATTTCTGTTAATAAAGCTCGGGCATGGCGATTGGTTCCGGCTGGGGCTCACAGACTGCACACCAGATGGCGTTGGCGACGACGACCGCCTTTGGCGTATTGTTCTCGCCAAGATACATCGCCAATATGGCAGGCATGCCGGCAGCGTGATCCTTGCACACGAACCTCCCACAGAATGTACAGGCGGCGCGAGCTTCTTGTTCACAATGCCAGCATTTCACGATTTATCTCCTGTAGCAGGAACTCAGGCTGATTCTAAGAGACGGGTGGCGATGTGGCGCAACGCTATGGACCAGGGATGCTCTGGGCTACGTAGTGCAAAGATGTCGCTGCTCTGTAGCTCGACCAGATCTTCGGTCAAGGGCAGCACAGCGGCGACTGGCGCATTATAGGTCTCGGTTACCTGTTGCTGCACCTGCTGAAAATCGTAGCGCGACAGCGCCTGATTAACGACCAGCATAAGCTCGGGCACGTCGAGGCTGCGCGCAATATCTACGGCTACTGCCGTACCCTGGAAATCTTGCTGATCCAGTCGCAGAACGACGATCAGGACATCAGAAAAGGCAATTGAAAGTAGTGTCTCGTCGTTAAGCCCAGGGTGAGTGTCGATGATCAGATAGTCCAATGCCAGCTGTTTGCGGACCCTTTGCAGGCCTTCATTGAGGCGATTGACATCGTAGCCGTGTCGCAAAATGGCGCTGATCTCGCCGGCGTTGATACTGGATGGAATCACCCAGATATCGCGGTCAAACAGTTTTCCACGTCCTGGCGCATGCTTGGCGCCGTTGCCCAAGGTATAGGCCACCTCCTCGATGGCGCACTCGCCCCGCAGGTATTCGTTGAGTGTGAGCTTCATCTGTTTTTCGTCGAGACCGAAAAGGACGTGTAGTCCGGGAGACTGTATATCGGTGTCGACCACGCCCACACGCCGGCCTTCAATAGCGAGCAAGGCTGCCAGGTTAGCGCTGATATTCGATTTTCCGGTACCGCCACGGAAGGAGTGGATGGATATTATTCGGGACATGAAAGTTGGTTGCAAGAGGAACGACTGACTGCAAACGCAGTTCGGGCGTCGTTACTACGAGCGGTCTATTTCTCCTCGCCGGAGTCCCTCTGCCGCATTTTCTGAACGGATGACTTCAAATCTTTAAAGAACGGACTCTGGGCAACTTCTTCAAATGCTTCGCGCCGCTTCGATTCGTCGATTTCAATTGACAGCTCCCGTAATTGTTGCTTGAGAGTTTCTTCGCGATTGCGCACGCCTTCAACCATGTTGAAGAAGGCTGCCAGTAGCTCTACGGCGCGCACTTCGTCCGCCTTGTTACGGTCGACGATCCCTGTTTCAGATTGAATCTGCTCGATAGCAAAGTGGTAGTCGCCTTCGGCAATACGGTGGCTCCACTCAATTGCCTTTTCTATATAAGTGGTCGCAAACCGCAACCGTGCCGAGAAATTCCGCATCACGTCGAGGGCCAGAATAGGCTGGTGCGATAGAACTTCCAGAAAGGTGTCGCGGGTAAGCTCCAGCACGTCGACGGCGCCAAGCGCCACGACACCGGCCGAGCGGGGCTCGCGATCAATCAGGGCCATCTCGCCCACGACCTCGCCCGGGCCGCAGTGATTGAGCACTAATTCGCCGCCGCTAGCGTTTTCGGTGACAATCTTTACCCACCCGCTACGAACCATATAGACAGAACTGCCTGAAGCTCCCTTACGAAAAAGGATATCACCCTCGTCCAGATGGTGCGGTAAGACCTGCAATGCGAGCGCTTCAATCGCCGCCGGAGGTAAACCCTGGAGAAGAGGAATCGTTTTGAGGTAATGGACGACGTTCTGCACAATTGTTCCTGACTATTGTTGCGTTCTCTTGGCGCCTGCTATCTTCTTACGATAGCAGCTTCGCAGGTTTGCTGAAGCAACTTTAGCAGAAAAGCAGGCAATGCTCCACATTATTCGTCGGTAGAGCGTCGCTGGTCACGACCCCTGCTTTTGCTATCGATGAGTGAATAGAGATTGACGTGGGTGCCTTGTTGTGCTCCGGGGCGCTGGCGTAGGGCGGCCTCCAGGCGTTGCCACATGGGGCTCCCTTCTTCAGGAAAGAGTATGCGCAGCGATGCCATCGTATAGGCGCCCACCGAACGTCGCGCTGCTTCCATTTCCTCCTGTTTGCGCGCGAGTTGTTTCGCTAAAGCGTTATGTGTGGCGACGCTACCCTGTGCACGATCCAACGTCTTGCGCAAAATACCTAGCTGCGCTTGCAATATTAGGAGCTCAACGATTTTCGCTGCTTTCTCGGCCCCGAATATTGCAGTCAAGGGCTCCAGGAAGCCATCGGCGTGGCCAAGGCGCCTGACGGCGGCAGCTTCGGCTGCGGTGACACGATCGGCTGCTCCCAAAGTTTCGGAAATCCATGCTTTCTCTACCGCGAGACCGCGACGAATAACGAGGGCGATGAAGGCGACCCCGGAGGTTCCGATGCCGGCGGCATATAAGAATAGTGACTGCACACCAGCATTGATTAACAGGTTATTGAATCCGGCGTGAAAGAGGACCGCTAGCAGCAACCCGACTAGTAGAAAAAATGCTCTACGGGAAAACCGTCTGAAACGCGAGAGCCCCAGTGCGATGCCCACGATAGCCCCGGCGCTGGCATGCATGAGGTTGGTGGAGAGCACACGGCCAAGTGCGGCGCCCATCCCCATGTCGAGATTCTGGATGACATAGAGATAATTCTCAAATACGGCGAAACCTATTCCAACGGCAAAGCCATACACCGCACCGTCAACAAAATAAGTAAAGGTGGGCCGGCGTACCAGATAGAGAAGAATAAGAGTTTTTAGTGTTTCTTCGAGGAAAGGAGCGAAATAGACCAGCAGCGATACATCGTCGAATAGACCCAGCCGGTCATGAACGGGTTGATAGACAGCGAAGGCAATAAAGACGGAAACAGCCCCCCAGCAGAAAGAAAGAATGATGGCACGGGAGGAGCCCGTGCCATAAAGATCCAGTGTATGTATCAGATAAAGGAAGAGAAGTGGTATCGCCGTAGCGATAAGCAGGGCAGCGATTGCCATAAGCTGATGGCGTTGCGCTCAATTAAGCAATGCCCAAGTGTTTATTGCGGCCATCGCAATTTATTGGCCGTTGGCCTAATCGGCTGCGGCGACGACATGTTCCGGTAGAGGATCGATCATGACAGGCTGGAGCGCCTGTTGCCGCAGGTTCTGGCAGATCAGGTGCTCGAGCATCAAGTGGACGTCTTCTATGTGTTCGATAATGCGGCTGGGCACGTGCATATCCAGAGCGACAAGCGAGGCTAATTGGCCGCCGTTGAACCCGGTAAAGCCAATGGTCAAGGCGCCGCGCTGATTGGCCAGCCTCACCGCTTTTAAGACGTTCGGCGAATTCCCACTGGTGGAAATGGCAATAACCACGTCGTCGGGCTGTACGAAACTGGCGAGTTGTTGGGCGAAGACGTTTTCATAACCTTCGTCGTTAGCATATGCCGAGAGAATCGCCATATTATCGGAAAGATTAATGACGCGGAAGTCCGGGTAACCTGGCGCGCGCGTGTTCTTGACCAGATCACACACGAAGTGGGATGCTGTCGAGGCGCTACCGCCATTGCCCATGATGAAAATTTGGCGACGATTGAGCCGGGCCACTTGCAATATTGCGATGACCTGGTCGATTGATTCAACATCCAGGTGGTCTAATGTATTCTGTAGGCTGGAGATGTAGTTTCGGATCTGGTTCATGATTGTCACCGCATTCCATTAACGTTGATAATTAAAGATTACCTTGCTTCCATCCCCTTCAAGCTGAAAGGGTAGTTCTTGCAACCCGGCAAGCGTCTGCCGCACTGCGTCCTGGCGCGAATAGGGACAGTAAAGTAAGAGAAAGCCACCGCCACCAGCGCCGGTGATTTTGCCGCCCAGAGCGCCCGCCCGCCTTGCGCTGGCATACATATCGTCGAAATGTCCGTTGCTTATCTGGCTGGCGAGCTGCTTTTTCAGCTGCCAGCTATAATCCAGAAGCTCACCAATCGTGTCTAACCGGCCAGACACGATGGAATCGCGCGCTGTATAAGCAATCTGTTTCATCTCACATAGCACTGCTTCACGCTGCCGGATGTTTGCCTTTTGTTCCGACAAGATCGAGTCGGAACGGCGCGTCACGCCGGTATAGAACAACAGCATATTGTCGTTGAGCGCGCGCTTCAGGTCTGTACTCAGCTCAATTCTATGCACGTTCACACTGCCATCCGTGCCAAACTCCATGAACCGCAGACCACCGTATGCAGCAATATACTGGTCCTGGATACCGATCGGTTTCCCTAGTGTGTCAATTTCAATCTGGCACGCCTGCCGTGCCAGACATTCGGCTGATATCAGTTGTCCCAAAAGGCTGTAAGTCGCATGGAGGGCGCCAACGGTTACGGTGCTGGACGAGCCAAGGCCAGACCCTGCGGAAGGGATGTCGCCCATTGTAGTGACTTCTATGCCGTCAAAGATGCCAGCCAAGCGCAGCGCCTCACGGATCAACTCATGCTGCAAATCGTCGAGGCAACCGACCATCTCGGTCCTGGTGTATCCTACGCGCAGCATGCGGTCAAAGCGGCGCTTGACAGTGACAAAGATGTATTTGTCAATGGCAGTGCTCAAGACACAGCCGCCGTGCTCGTGATAGAAGGAGGGGAAGTCGGTGCCGCCGCCGAATAAACTGACTCGGAGGGGCGTCTGTACGATGATCATGGCTCTAGTAGGCGCCGCGCCCTTTGAGCACAGCCGGGATGGTCTGAATCAGAATCTGAATGTCCAGCCAGATGGTCCAGTTACGAATGTAGTGCATGTCTAGCTGTATGCGCTGCTCGTAGGAGACGTCGGATCGCCCACTCACTTGCCAGAGGCCGCTAATGCCGGGAGCCACCGTAAGCAGATTGAGACCCCATTCGTCGTACACGTCCATTTCCGCCGGCGAAATCATGCGCGGCCCGACGAGCGACATTTCGCGGCGCACCACGTTGATTAACTGTGGGAGCTCATCCAGGCTAGTCCGGCGCAAAAATTGACCTACGGGCGTAATACGGGGATCGTCTTTCAGCTTATGGGCGCGCGCCAGCTTTTCCCTTAACTCTGGGTATTCGTCCAGAATTTGGTCGCCGTTGATGTGCATCGTACGGAATTTGTATCCATCGAACTGGCGGCCGTTGATGCCCATGACACGACGCCGGTAAAAAATTGGCCCTGGCGAATCTAGCTTGATGGCGATGGCGATGAGCAGCATCATCGGCGCAATGACAATTAGCCCGGGCAGAGCGATCAGGTAATCAAGTATAAGCTTGAGGCTGCGATCCAGGCCTGTTAGCCGTACCTTATGGATGCTCACGAGTGGGGTGTACGCCATCTCTTTTACTTCGAGGCCCGTGGTGATGACCTCGAATAATCCCGAAGATAGGCGCAGGTTGAGACCGTCTACCATGCCGTAACGGCGAAAAATTGAGACTATATCGGCGCGTGATAAGGCGCTGGTGGCCAGGATCAGTTCCTCGATATCATACCGAGCAATGAGTTCGTCAAGCCTTGCAACGGAACCGAGCGCATGGAGATTTTTATAGACTGGCGTGCCCACTGATGTATGGTCGTCTACAAAACCCAAAACGTCTAGACCCGAGGTGCGCCAGCCTGTTAACTGTTGGGCTAAAGAGATGCCTTCATCGTTGGTCCCAACAATCAGCGACGGCGTTAGAAAATAGCCATGCTGTCGTGACCGATAAACGAGCCGCCGCAGAATGAAACGGGCAATGCACACCAGGAGAAACGAAGCCAACCAGACGACAAGTAACCAGCCCCGAGCCAGGATAAACGTTGGCTCAAGGAAACCGGCAATGACCACTAGCAACATGCCAATGCTCGTGGCCCGAAATGCACGCGCATATTCCTGCGTGCCTCCTAAAAGATGGCGCCGATCATAGAGTCCGTTGGCCACGAAAATGAAGGTCCACAAAGGAATTAGAACAATCGCAATGGCCTGGTACTGCGGAAATGAAGGGGTCACCTCGAGCTGAAAAATAGGTAAGGATAGCTCAAAACGCACGGCATAAGCCAGACGCAGTGCTATACCCGTCATCACTATATCGCTAATAATTAACGTCGTGATGAAAAGTCCCCACTGGGTGGATCTTGATAGAAGCGCCTGGCTTGCACGATGGACTGGAATATACAGCGTGCCTTCCAGGGTCTTTTCGAACGAGTTTGTAGTCGTCTGCATCCCTTTACCTTTAAAGCGAACCGCATCCAATACGTTGGACCGTTACAATGCGGCACCGTACCATCCGAACGAATAGACTGGCACTTGAAGAAAATTCCGACACGAATAAAGGCCTTAACGAGCAATTTTTAGTATAGGTTTTTGATATTACGATTTGGCTTACGATGTAAGGCATTTGTCCGTGATCAGAAAAGACTGCAATCTGAATCTAAGAGGTTAAACGAACAGAATGCCCGTTTTCAGGCGGAGGCCGGATGTCAAACGGATGGGGTGGAAAGGAGGCTCAGGGGCGACGGCTGGATGCCGAAATGTAGGCGTCTTCTAATTGTGTGGTAATAGTGTCCCAATCATGGCAGGTGCGCACGTAATTGAGGCCGGCCGCAGCTACGGCTTCGCGGCGAGCTTTATCGGACAGTAGGTCCAGAACTGCCGTGGCAAAAGAAGGAACATCGGCGGCGACGAGCAGATCACGATCAACGGTCGCGTTCAGCGCCGTCGTGGCCTGAGGTGTGGTAACGACAGGCGCACCACAGGCCATGGCCTCCAAAATTTTATTTTGGATCCCCGCGCCATAACGTATGGGAGCAACGGCTATCGCCGCCTGTCGTAGAAATGGCCGGACATCGGCGACGGTACCGCTGACCCTGATCGATTCATTTGTCGCCAGCGCCCTGACCTCACGTGGCGGATCTTTACCTACGATGGTTAATTTCACGTCCGGACGCTTCGCCCACACCCGCGGCATAACGTCGTGTACAAGATAGAGCGCCATAGTAATGTTGGCGTGATAACTCATTTTGCCACTAAGAACGAGCGTGTTAGACGACCGTAGCTCCCGGGTGTCCGGCCGAAAATATTGCAGATCGACGCCGTTGGGGATGACGTCAATGGGCGCTGCTGGAGCTACGCCTGAAGCCAATGCAGACAGCGCCTGACGGTCGGCGGGCGAAGTGACGAGGATTCGTTCGAACTGGGGAAGGAGCCAGCTCTCATAACGCTCGGTACGCCCCAATTCTAGGCGGGTAATAAGGCGGCCAAAGGCGCTTTTGCTCTGCGCAGCAGCCTGGCGAAAGAGTAAGCTGATGCAATCGACGCTGTCCCATACGATAGGTGGTCGTTGGCCAACGGGTACCTGCCGGCTGAGAAATGTACCGTAGCGGGCGCCGCGCAGGTGTTCGACGTGCACGACGTCGTAATTGGCCTGGCGCGCCAGCCTTTGTAGATCCTCGGCAAGCGCGGGCTGCCAGCAGTAGTGCGCCTGCAACGGCGCGCGGCCGGGCAGGGCACGCAGCGAATTTGCCAGCGAACGCCATCGTGGAAGTGGGTGGGTAATTACCTGGCACTCTTTGGCCAACTCTCGTGCCTGTTCGACTTCGCCGTCGTTCGTTGTGAGCGTCAATACCGTAACTTGGTGTCCGCGCCGCGAGAGAGCGCGGATCAAGTTATATGGACGAACACGAATCAGGTTGGGCGTATAGGGCACGACAAACAGGATGCGCATACCGGTCAGTACCCTACAGGCGGGGAAGTGAGATTAGTAAACGCCAGTAGCGACCGGTCAGGGTACGATGCTGCTGGCGCTGCGGTGATTTTTCCAGCCAGGCCAACGGGCTCAACGCAAGGCGCGTGAGCGAGGCGCTCAACAAGATAAATTTATAGATCCACGCGCTCATTTGCCCGTAGTGCTTGCGGAAGTAGAGAAGCTTGTTTTGATAAAGCTGCAAAAACATTTCGCCGGCAATCTGTCGCGTGCTTTGGCCCCCATAATGTACAACTTCCGCCTGGGGCGCCCAGTAAAGGTGCCATCCTGCCCGGCGCAGGCGGTAGCAAAAGTCAACTTCCTCGGAATACATAAAATAGCTTTCGTCAAGCAGGCCTACTTCTTTAACCGCCTCGCGCCGCACCATCAGGCAGGCGCCGAGCAGTGTATCGACCGGCCGGGGTGTGTTTACATCCCAGCCCGACATTCCCTCACGCCGTTCACGGTCTAGATGAAAGAGGTGCAACCATTCATTGAACAGGGTAGGGGCGGGAGAACAAGAATGTTGCAGCGATCCGTCGGCGTTGAGTAGGCGCGCACCCACCGCCCCGGCTTCGGGATGTTCGTCCAGAAAAGTGGTCAGTCTTATTAGCGCCTTGGCGCGAACTTCAGTATCGGGGTTTAGCAGCAATATATAATTGCCGCGACTGGCAAGGATAGCCTGGTTGTTGGCCTGCGCGAAGCCGCGATTATCTTCATTTCTGATCAGAATGACCTGAGAAAATTTCTGCATGACCATTTCCGCCGAACCATCACGCGAACCGTTGTCTACGACGATAACCTCGTAGCTCCCGCGTGGCGGATGCCTGTAAATAGAAGCCAGGCATTGGGCAAGCAGCTCTTTTGTATTCCAGCTTACGACAATAATAGAGAGTTCCATGACAGATCAGTCCGGCATTGCTTATATCATCAGCCTCCGGCAAACAGAGGCAGCCAGAGCATGCTATCGGTGGAGCTTACATTAATGGTTACCGTCGCAGAATTGGAATTACTGGCTCCGTCGTTGACCGACCAGGTGAAGTAATCTGTGCCGCTGAAGCCCGGATCTGGAGTATAGACCAGGTCAACACCGGAGCCCGAAAGGGTCCCGTTTGCCGGATCGCTCAGGATGGAGATGGTGTAGGGGCCGGGACCGCCGTCCGGATCATCGTACTGTAACTGGATCGACAGCGGGACTCCTTGCTGTGTTGAAACGGTCTGTGACTCTGCTACCGGCGGCTCATTCTCGCTGCCGCCACCTGCATTCACCTGCAGTGTAACCGTGGCGACATTAGAGTTAGCCAGGCCGTCGTTTACGCGCCAGGTGAAGGAATCTGCACCGGTGTACCCGGAATCGGGAGTATAAGTACGATTTGTGCCGGAGCCAGAGAGACTGCCGTGATCTGGGCCATTGACGATGGTGATAGTATAGGGGCCGGGGCCCCCATCCAGATCGGTGTACGTCAACAGAAGCGCCACCGGCGTATCTTCATCAGTTGTGACGGTCTGAGAATCGGCGACGGGCGCCTGGTTCTCTGTAACTTCGTTCACCGAAATGCTTACCGTAGCTACATTGGAGTCAGCCAGACCGTCGTTTACGCGCCAGGTGAAGGAATCCGCGCCATAATAGCCGGGATTCGGCGTGTAAGTGCGATTGACCCCTGAGCCGGAGAGGCTGCCGTGGTCTGGGCCGTCTACGATGCTGATAGTATAAGGACCGGGTCCCCCGTCCGGATCGCTATACGTCAGTTGAATCCCGACTGGAGTATCTTCGTCAGTTGTCACCGCCTGTGAATTTGCGACCGGCGCCTGGTTCTCTGCGCCTTCTGACACCAATATGCCAATCGTCGCTACGTTGGAATTGCTCATGCCGTCGTTCACCCGCCATTTGAAGCTATCCGAACCAACGTAGCCTGCAGCAGGGGTAAAAGTTCGATTTGCACCAGAACCTGAAAGTGAGCCGTGGTCTGGTTGATCAACAATCGCAAAGGTATACGGTCCCGGGCCGTCCGAATCACTGTAAATGAGCGTTATAGGTAGCGCGACATCTACGTCGGTTACGTAACTTCCGTCGGTTGCCATAGGCGAAGCGTTGCAATAACCATCTCCGATTAAACCCGATTGGTAATGCTCGTCGACTTCGCTGGCGGAGAGGATCCTGTTATAAGCAGCAACCTCGTCAAGCGTGGCATTGGCAAAGTAAGCGTTGAAATGATGCCCAAAGGTCAGTGGGTTACTGTTATAGAAGTCGCCACTGTAGTTGACCGACGTGCTGGCTTCCAGGACGCCATCGACGTAAAGGCGATTCTGCTTGCTGACGCCGTCACGCATGGCTACAAGGTGGTGCCAGTTGCCATCATTTATCGCAGTTGTGGCGGTGATTCGTATTCCTTCGCCTATTTCCGAGTCGCGTAGTGAGAATACAGGTAAGCTTCCGCCGACGCCGCATCCAAGCCACCAACTAGCGTCAAAGGAATGCTTGCCGAAGAAGACTTTATTATCGCAACCAGGCGTTTTTACCCAAAGCTCTAAGCTGAAGCTATCACCGTTAACCCATTCGAAGTCCGGATCATCTGGAGCCGTTACTCTATCGCTAATACCGTCAAAGGCAAGCGCCCCATTCACTTTTCCTGTAGCGAAAGCCGGGCAACCGTTACCGCTACAACTGCCGTTAAGCGCCTGGATTGAATCCGTAAATACAGTCCCCGTCGTCTCGTCGAAATGCCAGTATGAGATGATATCCACCGGGCAGATATCTTGTTCGGGGCTGGCTGTAGCAAGTATGTTCGACTGGCTTTTAACTTCGGCCCGGCTGGCGCTGGCAACGCTAACCATCCACAACGCTGTTACAGTAATCACGCTGATCATCAGCGTTAGGACAATTACGTTAATGCGTCTTGGGGGGCTGGCTGAAATTCTGTTATTTGTCTCAACCATGATCTCCTCTCCCGGATGCGACTTGCGCCAATTCGTGAAATTGTGCGGTCTCCGCTATCGATTGTCAAGATGGTCATTACTTTAGCGCTAAGGTTATATCGTGCCTCGCAGGTTTAATCTGCCGGCTCGCGGATTAGTTGATTTAGTTGCCAGATCAGAACGGTGAGTACACTGCGCGAATAAAATGGCTCCAACGGATCAGGTAACCGGGTATTTTCCGTGCCGTACATGTGATCGGCGAAAGGGACTGTAATCCACCGAAGCTCGTCCGTACATAAGTTGTCCAAACGTTCCCGTTGATGAATCAGGGTATCCGCGTGGTCTAATCCGCCAAAGACCAAGACCGTTGGCGTTTCGGGACAAGGCGAAAACAGTGATTCCGGAGTGAACTGACTCACCGAGTTTAACATCATTTCGTTGGAAACCCGAACGCCTGTGCTCGCACCGAATTTATCGACATAGCTTTCCAGAAGCCTCTGGTTATCTAAATACACAGTATAGTCACCAAGTCCTATCGGAATGACGCGTTGATAGCGCCGCGTCTGCGCTACCTTCAGTACCTGGGCAGCGCCCAGCGAGTGGCCGACGAGGACGATCCTTTCTTGTCTGGCGCCTTTCTGCTCTATGAGATAGTTGATCGCTGCCTCGACGTCCGGAGAACGATCAAAAAAAGATTCATTCTGGCTCAGACCGGCCGGCGAGGACTGTCCAAAGCCACTTAGATCTAGCCCCAATACCGAAGTTTGCCGGTCCAGTTGATGCACGATCTGCTGATAGAGTGGATTGTTCTGCCCTGATTGACGATTGCCATGAACAAGCACAACCCACGGACCGTCGCTGGCGGTCCCATTGGCGTAATAGCCACGTAGCTCATATCCATTTGCGGGAATAACGACCTCTTCAACTTCCCTCACGCCGGAAAGATAGATGAATGGGATTGCGAACACCACAATGGCTACCGTCAGAATGGTCAGCGCCAATGCGACC
>JAICPS010000334.1 GCA_025929715.1 Anaerolineae bacterium
AAGCTTATGCTATAATCTGCTAGCAGTGCACGACGAGGCGAGGAGACACAAGCACAATGCCCACCTACCACACCCAGCCCAGCCCGACCTGGCGCGACCGCTTCACCGAGCGCGAGCTGCGCCTCATCGCCAACGGCCGCACCTACGCCGGAAACGACCCCGCAGGCCTACCGGGCCACAACCTGCTGCTGATCATCGCCCGGCTGAGCGAGGCGCTGGACACGCTGCCGCTACACGAGGTGTCGCCTGATATTGAGGAGCTGGTGCGGGATTTCTTTGAGGTAAGGTGGCGCGAGGGGAAGTTGTCGGATTTGTGGACGGATGACGATGTGCAGGCGCTGTTGGCGGTGCTGGCGCCGTATTTGGGGAGCTGAGTCTTAGCCTCCCGCTACAACGCCAGAACGGGCGAGCTATGACCAATCGACTAGGCTCGGGGGCTAGAGAAAGCACAGCGGAAGTCGTAGAATATAAAACGTCCGGCAAAGAGCGCCCGGCGCGGCCATGTGCCGACCGATTCGGGCAAACAACAATACATTCTGGCTGCGCTCGATTCATCCGCAGGAACAACGCACCACGCAGTCCACCGAGTGCACTCCGTTAACAGTGGAAGGTCAAAAACACCAACCTATGGCCGATCTGCTATACACTCAGGATTATCCCACCGACACGACCCATTACGACTACGCGTACGTCAGTGTCCGCAATCATTCTGACGGCTCTTCTCCGTCTTTTGTGCCCTGGCGCAAGCTCGTTTTCCAGGTCGTTCATGAAGCTAACGAGGAATCCCTTTTCGAATCGAAAGAATTCGAGGAATGGGCGACAGCCAAGCGCCGCTCGGCGCTGCGCGCGGCAGAGAGATACCTCGCCCGAAATGGCTGGGAACGTGACGGCGGCGTGTATAACAGATTGCTGCAGGAAGGCATGCCCCGATACCGGAGATTAAAGCGATAACCGCTTGAGGCGTGAATGATTCCACACCTTCTTTGCATAGCAAATTCTCTTGACACGCGGATTACCAGCCGCAAATCAACATGCGGGGACTCAGATGCGTCGAGCCGTCCCACACTCTTTCGAGGCGGGTGTAAAGGCTGTTAAGCTCGAAACATCGCTTATCTGTTTCCATCGCGAATGGTCCATTTACCGAACCACTTTGCCGCTTGCAAAAAGCCGCAATTTCGTGCACTCGCAATATTGACATTGGAGCCGAATTCGATAATGATTCCAGCATTAGGGGATGTAAGCAGGGGGAAGTGACTCGCGGATGGCCTGCCGGGCGGCAAAGCAGCGCGCGGCTCGCAAAGATTTATGAAGTGCAGGCTCTGGTAAGTGTGCCGGAGTCTTTAATTTCAATTCGGAGCGAAAGGAGTTCTTGCCGTGAGAAAAATTCTGCCTGTCCTCATTTTGTTCGTGCTCAGCCTGGCCCTCTGGGGAACGGCTGAAGCCAAGCCAACCGGTTTCACGACTATCAATCTTCGCGCGTGCATCGACGCGGGCGACGGCGCCTGTCAGAGCGAAGCGGGGGATGTCGCGCTCGACGATGTCACTGTCTGTTTACGCCAGGCTGGTCAGGCAGAGCAGTGCTTTGAGACCGAGGATGGTGAGATGTGGATAGACTCCCTGCCCCACGGCTCCTACTGGGCCCGGGGGGTGGCGCCATCCGGTTATCAACTGGTCGGTATTACGTGCACCACCTTCCCCAACATTCCCTATTCTCCCTGCCAGGTTCGGGGTAACGAGGTCCACTTTGTCGTTCTGAAAAGTGTGGGCGAAACTGTTGGCGCGGTGACCGTTAACTTCCTGCTGGCGCCAAGCTGATTAAACTGTAGTATCTCCACGTTTTGGAGGGGGTCCCTGCCGCCAACAGCACGGCCGGTGCAGGCCGTGCCCGCAACACCGGGCGTGGCTGCGATATGGGCCGCTATTCAGGTAATTCGTAACCCGTGGGCAGCGCCCAATCTGCAACAGCCTGTTGGGTAAAGGCGCTGCCCTTTCCGCTATATGTCCAAATCCCAGTCGTCCAGCTCGCGGGCGATCTCCGCTTCCGCGTCCTCGCGCGCCCAGCCATACCGCTCTTGCAGCAGGCCTACGAACTCGTCGTAGTTCCCCTCAATCTGGTCCAGCTCATCGTCGGTCAGGTCGCCCCACGCCTGCTTAATTCGCCCGCGTAACTGTTTCCATTTCCCTTCAAAAACGTCTCTATTCATGCGCTTTCTCCTTCTGCGGGTTGTGTATATCGCTCCTAATTTAGCACCTATCATGAGTGTAATTGACCCCACCAGCCCGGTCTATTGGGACTTTCCCTACCTCTGGTGCACTGTCGCAGTGTGTATCGCGAAACGTGGACGGCCATTCGAAAGGCCATACTGGCATTTGGAGGCGATATTCACGTAAAATATGCGCTGTGCACCGTTGACAAGTACCGGCGTCACGCTTATTCTGCTTGCTAAGTCGGATCCAGTCGTTCATTCTCACATCGCCGAACCTCTCATATAGCGCATCACGAAGTGTGGTCGCCAACACGGCACACGGTGGTGCAGCGCCATCTCATAGGGTAGGAAAATGGCGGACGCAAAGCCATGCCCGTGTTGCGGCTATTACATGTTTGCAGTACACGAGGATCATATACCAAGCAGGACATGGCTCAGATATATGTGCCGAAATTATGCCTGTGTGCGCTGCGAGGGAAAGTGCAAACATGCCGAAACCGTGCTTGAGCAAAAAATAACCACGGCTGCACGACTGCCTACCCCGCGTTTTATCACAGCGAGGCGAGTAAGTACTTGACGAAGCGGAGCCGTCGTGGAAGCCTAAAGAGGCGCATGTCAAGCGGCCGTTCCACACGAAGCGGCAACCCGAGAGGTGTAGCGCGCGCTGCGGCACTCGCCACCATTCTCGGCGGCGTCTGCCTAATCGTCGCACTATTGCTCACTATCGCCGCCGAACCCATTGCCGTCGCAAAAGGTCCGATAGTGGCCAGCTTCGGCGAGCATAGCGGTCGCGCCGCCGACGTCCACCGCGCAAGTGGTCCCTCGTTTGGTGTAGCCCAGCCAGGATCCACATACTTCCAGGCCACTGAGCGCCAGGGCTCCAACCTTTGTGCCTACGCCAACTCGGCCAACAACCTTCCCCGTTCCCACAGCGCCGGTTGTGCAAAGCCACTGAGTTCCCTGCGAGACTCCACCGGGCGCTGAATATTCGAATATCAACATCGACGTCGCCGACATCGGCGAGACCCCTTCCGCACCAGCCGCGTCATCATCCTCCGCCACGCCGCGCTGCAGCCCAAGTAGCACGACCTGGTCGAGCAGGCGCCGGGCGGAGCGCAGCCGGCGCACGACGACCGGCTCATCTCGGCCGCGCTGGTCACGCTGTACGACGAGTTGGTGCTGGAGGGGTGCTGAGAACAGGGCGGGGAAAGGCGCTGGTGATTAAGGGGAGGGATCCGTGGGATGAAATGGGGTTTTGAGACGCACGCCCCGCAATAACCATAACTGCGGAATATGCGCTTGGCCGAAAAGCAATCGAGCGAAATTAACAGTTCGGTCGAAAGAGGTTGTTGATTTGCTGTCTGTTCCATAGTAAGATGCTGCAAACCACATTGTTCCACCCATCTTCGCCCCAAATAGTGGCAAACAAAAACGACCACCGTTGCCTATGTCTTATAAATGGCGCTCTTTGTGCAGGTGCTGGTCATGTTCGCCCTGCCCATGGCGGCGTGGCGTGAAAGGAGGCTAGCATGTCTAAGGCAATCTATTTGCTCGTTCTGGCTCAAGGCTTTACTGAAGCCTGGTATCAACTTTCTGAAGAGCAACAGAATAGTCTGTGGGCGAAAGTACAGGAAGTGGATCAGCGCGCGGGGGCCAAATGGCTGGTCCGCTGCAATTCGCGTTGGGCCGATGAAGCGATCGCTGGCTGGGTTGTGATCGAATATCCTAATATCGAAGCCTATCTAAATAAGGTCGCAGAACTTGAAGAATTGAATTGGTGGCGATACTTTTCGGCTAAAACGATTCTGGGAACAGACAGCGAGGAGCCGTAATCATCTGAGTACGAACGAGCTGCAAGCCTGTGCCCACCTACCATACCCAGCCCAGCCCGACCTGGCGCGACAGATTCACCGAGCGCGAGCTGCGGTTTATTAAGAACGCGCAATTATGCCGAGAACGACCCGGCCTGCCTGCCGGGCCACAATCTGCTGCCGATCATCGCGCGGCTCAGCGAGGCGCTGGACACGCTGCCGCTGCACGAGGTGTCGCCTGATATTGAGGAACTGGTGCGAGATTTCTTTGAGCAGCGCTGGCGCGACGGAAAGCTGTCGGATTTGTGGACGGATGAGGATGTCCACGGGTTGCTGGCGGTGTTGGCGCCAGATTTGGGGGAGTGACAAGTCACGAGTCGTAGTCTGGATGAGAGCGTCAAGACTTGACCAGCGATGCAATTTTGCCCGATGGTAATTGATCTAGCCCGTTGAAGACTGCTACAATGACGCCAGTTTTGAGCGATTAGGTAGTGCCGTAGCTTCTCCACACAAGGTTAATAGAGAGGCGGGTCGTAAGCATTTTAGCGATACCCATTGGGGATTTACGATGTTCATGTTTACAGGAGGTTACCATGATTCTCGTTCGGGATGTTTTTCAGGCAAAATATGGTAGAGGGGGCGAATTGGTAGCTCTATTCAAGGAGGCCCGGCAAACATGGGCGGCGCAGTACGCTGGGCGCGTGCTGACCGATCTGAGTGGGCCTTTCTTCACGGTGATCACGGAGACGGAAGTAGAAACTCTGGATGAATGGGAGAAAGGCAACAACGCCATATTCTCGTTGCCGGAGTTCGGTGATTGGTTCAGCCGGATGACGCCACTCGTTGAGTCGGGGCGGCGTGAGTTCTACCGTATTGAATGAAGCGTAGGCGGACCTGGCGCATCAGCACTCAGGCGACATGCTTCTCCCAGGCTGGGGAAGGACGACGCCGAGGGTCGGGCGCTGATGATGTCAAGGCGATGCCCGGATGAGGTGATGTTGCGGAAGGGGAATGAGTAGAGACGATGATTCATGAGTTGCTGCATGAGAACGCGCTTCTGATGCTCGGCATTTCGGGCTACGCGGTGGTGCTAATTGTGGCCCGGGGCATCCTCTTCCAGCGTAAAATCTACCGGCCCATGCTGCTCAATATTACCCTGGCCTGGATCCCTTACCTGCTCGTGCTTGCCTACTATTGGGTGCGCAAACTTGCACTGCTCTATGGCACAGATATTCCTGAACTTGTGCCGTTGCTCCTGCTCTTCCTCATCCTGCTGCTGTGGTTTCTCTTCCTGCCGAACGCGACGTATCTTATCACCGAACTGCATCACCTGCGTGATGATGCCGCCGATGACATCCCGCTGTGGTATGACATCGCCCTGGTCACCGCGCTGATGCTGTCCGGCCTCCTGCTGGC